>JBKQVT010000108.1:0-24199 GCA_052139835.1 Thermoguttaceae bacterium | reverse complement strand
GGAGCACGTCGGCGATGCGCGACTTGAGCATGGCCATGTTCATGCCCGCCAGCGGGTCGTCCTGGCGATGGTCGTGCAGGAGATCGCCCAGATAGTTCTCGTCCTGCTGCCCGACCGGCTGGTCGAGCGACAGGGGCTGGCGGTTCATGTTCAGGGCCCGCTGGGTATCGGCGATGGAGAGGCCGGATTTGTCGGCCGTTTCCTCGAGGGTGGGTTCGCGGCCCGCGATGTGGATGTGGCCGCGGGTCGCGTCGCGGACCTTGCCCATCTTTTCGATCATGTGCACCGGGACGCGGATCGTGCGGCTCTGGTCGGCGATGGCGCGGCTGATGGCCTGGCGAATCCACCAGGTGGCATAGGTGGAGAAGCGGAAGCCGCGGGCGGATTCGAACTTGTCGACCGCCCGCATCAGCCCCGTGTTGCCTTCCTGGATCAGGTCCAGGAAGCTGAGGCCACGGTTGCGGTAGCGTTTGGCGATGGAGACGACCAGGCGGAGGTTTCCGGCGACGAGGTCGCGGCGGGCGGCCTCGTAGGTCTTGCCCAGCGCGGCCAACCGTGCGAGCCGCCGTTGGAGCCGGCCGGGCGTCTCCAGCGAGATCGCCATGAGCTGGCGCAGCTCCTTGCGAAGTTCGCCCCGGCGCTCCGCCGTGCCGGCCGCGGCGCGGCATTCCGCCAGTTGGCCCACCAGGCTGCTCATCCGCTCGGAGATCTGCTTCAGGGCCGTGAGCCTGGTCTGAATCCGCTGCATCCGCACGCCGACCTCCTCGACGAGCCGGGCCGCCCGCCGCCGCCGAGCGGTCAGCCGTTTGCGGGCGGCGGCCCGCTGGACCGCGATCCGCGGGCCCTTGCGCACGGCCAGGGCGAAGTCCTGCACGTCCTGCTCCAAAAGATGGTGCAGCGTGCCGAGATTCGTCTTCAAGAGCCGGAGCACATGTCTCTTCTGCGGGGCATCGTTGCTCGACATCTCGATGATATGGTCGAGGCGCACCCGGCCGGCAAGAATCTCCTCGAAGGCGGCCCGCGCCATGTGCAGCACGTAGTCCGAGGTGAGGATACCCCGCCGCAGGCGATTTCGCGTCTTCTCGATCTGCCGAGCGACCGCCAACTCCGACTGCCGGCTCAACAGCGGGATGTCACCCATCTGCATGAGATAGGTGCGAATGGAACCCGGCTCGTAATCGTCCATCGGTGTCTCTCAGTCTGCCCGAGCGTGCGGGTTTACTGACTCTCGTCTGCCGCTGCCCCGCAGGACGAGCCCGCGGGGCTGAGCGGCACTGCCTGGCAATCCGATGGGACGGGGCTATTCCCCTTCCCTGATATACGTCCCATCTTGCGGGGCGGTTCCATCCAAAGCAAAAATTTCTTACAATGGCTTCGGCGACTTCCTCTCGGGCGTCAATCAACGCAATATGGGGCCTCTGCACAGTTTGTGGCAGGAAAAATCCCCCTAGTCGTCTCGAAAGATTGTCAGGGACTGTTGGTCCGCCAGGTCTTCCCTGGCCGGTGGGCCAGACATTCCTGTCTGCCCCAGGCAGGCAAAAATGGGTCTCCCAGCACCGCCAGAACCTGCCGTAGCTGGATTGCCAGACCACTACCACTCCTCGCGTCTGCTGAATTCTACGGGGGTGTCGCGAAGTCAGCAACTTCCGGCCCCGTTGGCTTCCAACCAATTTCTGTTGCGGAAACCGGTAGGCGGCTCTTCGGGTGGCACTGCTGGCTTGCCCAGCAGTGCCTTGGGGCGACGCATCGGCACTGCTGGGCAAGCCAGCAGTGGCACCCAAGCATCCGCAGCAGATACTAACTACGTTGCCGCCGGGCCGAATGATCTTGCTTGTCGGCCCGCTGGAGGCCCTCGCGGCGGCGCTGTTTACCATCCCACAACTGGGGGTGGCAATGGCGGGGGAGCTTCAGCCTGGTGCGGCAGAGCCGCATCCCATTGCGCCGCCATCGGCTCAGAGGAAATGATCGAGGATGCGGCGGCTGGCGGCATCCAGCCGGCGAACGTCCCGAATCAGGTAGCGCACGCCGTGCGAATCGAGGATCGAGGCCTGGTGCGGCTCCAGGCGGCGGACGTCTTCCTCGCTGTTGATCTGGAAGGTGCTGGGGCCGCGGTCCGTCTCCACTTCCCATTGCGACGGTTCTTCCGTGGTCGCCGCGATGATGCGGACGATCACGGGAATGAGTTCCCGGCGTGACAATTCCTCCTCGAGGATCGCCCGCACCTCGGGCGCCACCTCGCTCCAATCCAGGAGGCAAACCATCTCGTGTCCGGAGGCGTCGCAGATCGAGATCCAGTGGTCGACGTCGGAGAGGGGGAAGGCCCGCATCGGCGTGACGCCGACAAAGCGGCGGCCGTCGCCGTCGACGAGCACCAACTGCCCCCAGGGATCGCGTTGGAGGGTAAAGTCGCGCTTGCTCACCGGGCCCTGGGCGCTCATGGGGTTCGCTCCTGGGCCATGGCGGACTGGGCCTGGTAGAGCCGGGCATAGGTGCGGCCGGCGCGGAGCAACTCGTCGTGCCGCCCGATCTCGATGATCCGCCCGCGGTCCAAGACCGCCAGGCGGTCGGCGCGGGCCAGGGTGCTGAGGCGGTGGGCGATGGCGATGGTGGTGCGTCCGCGGATGAGGTTTTCCAGGGCCAGTTGGATTTCCCGCTCGGTCTCCGTGTCGACCGAGGAGGTGGCCTCGTCGAGGATCAGGAGGCGAGGGTTGATCAGGATCGCCCGCGCGATGCTGATCCGCTGCCGCTCGCCGCCGGAAAGGGTCTGGCCGCGCTCGCCGACCAGGGAATCGTAGCCGTCGGGGAGGCGGAGGATGAATTCATGGGCGCGTGCCGCGCGGGCGGCGGCCACGATGTCCTCGGGGCGGGCCGCCGGGCGGCCGTAGGCGATGTTTTCCGCAATCGTGCCGTAAAACAGAAAGGGCTCCTGGAGCACCAGGCCGATGTGGCGGCGATATTCCTCGATGGGGAACGCCCGCACGTCGGTGCCGTCGATCAGCACGGCGCCCTCGGCGACGTCGTAGAAGCGGCAGACGAGGTTGACCAGCGTGGTCTTGCCGGCCCCGCTGGCGCCGACCAGGCCGAGCATCTCGCCGGGGCGGATCAGCAGGTTGATGCCATCCACGACGGTGCGATTGCCGTAGCGGAAGGCGACGTCGCGGAGTTCGATTTGGCCCTTCAGGGCGACGGGGTGGACGGGATGGAGGGGCTCGGGGACCGTGGCCTGGCGGTCGAGGATGCCGAAGACGCGTTGCGTGGCGGCCGCCGCCCGCTGCACCGCCGAGACGATGCGGCTCATCGTTTCCAGCCGCCCGTAAAAGCCGCGGGCGTATTGCACGAAGACCCACAGGGCGCCGACGGTGAGCTTCACGTCGCCGCCGGCGATCCGCCAGACGGCATAGACCCAGATGATCAGGAGGCCGAACTCGTTGAGCACCTGGACGACGGGGGAGAAGAAGGCCCAGGTCCGATTCACGCGGTCGGCGGCCGAGAGCACGCGGTCGTTGGAGCGGTGGAAGCGATCGATTTCCCGCTGTTCCTGGGCGAAGGCCTTGACGACGCGGATGCCGGGGATGGAATCGGCCAGCACGCTGGTCATCTCCGACCAGGCCCGGCTCCCTAGTTGAAATCCCCCCCGCAAGCTTCGCCGGGCCCGCTGCACCAGCCAGGCGATCAGCGGCAGCGGGCAGAGCGTGACCACCGCCAGGCGCAGATCGATGCCCAGCATGATGACCGCGGTCATGGCGATCATGAGCACGTCGTTGGCGAAATCCAAGAGGTGCACGGAGAGGAAGATATTGATCTTTTCCGTGTCGCTGCTGACGCGGGCGATCAGGTCGCCGGTGCGTTTGCCGCCGAAGAATTCCAGCGACAGCCGCTGCAAATGGGTATAGGTGGCGTTGCGCAAATCGGCGGCCACCCGCTCGCTGACCCAGGCCAGCACGTAATTCCGCGCCCAGGCCAAGAGGAAGGTCAGAATCGCCGCCGCGGCCATCGCCGACAAGTACCAGGGCAGGCGGTCGAAATGACGCGCGCCGGTTTGCTGGAAGGGGGCCAGGATATTGTCGATGATGGGCCTCTGGACGTAGACCGGGACCAGGCTGGTCGCCGTGGCCGCCAGGCTCAGCCCGAAGCCCAACGCGATCATTCCCGCCCGCGCGCGGGCGAAGGGTATGAGGCGAAACAGCGTCTGCGCGGGCCGCGTGGCCAATGCCGCGGCACAGGCCGAACAGAGATGGCTCTCCGGCGGAATGGGAAGTCCGCAGGACTGGCAGAGCGACTCCGCCTCGCCCCCGTCCCCTTCTTCATCGGCCGACGCGCCCTCGCGCAGTGTCTTCAGACGCTCGACCAGCCGATGGGCTGCCGCCACCCGGCCGGCCGTGAATCGCCAATGCGCCAGCCGGCCCCCGTCGTCGAGCAACTCGAGCGTCGCCGCCCCGCCTTCCTCTTTGGTCCGCAGCACCATCCGCGGCTCCAGCGGCCAATCGCGGCACTCGACCGCCGCCGCGTCCGCCGCCGCCGCGGCGCTGAAACTCAGCCCCAACAGCCGTTGATCGGTGAGCACGACCAGTCCGCGGGCGAAGTTCAGATTCGTATCCAGATCGGGCTCGAGCCACGCCAACATCGACTCGCCCGGGCGCAACTCCGCCTCCGCCCGATTGCGCAGCGCGGCGGGAAGCTTCTGCCAGGCATCGGGAAGATTGTTCGACAGCAACGACACGGAAAGTCCCAGGGCGACACACGGACAGGTCCCAAGTGACAAAGCTCTATTCTATTATGTACTTCGGCTTTAGGGCAGCGCAATTCCCCGGCGAAGCTCCGCCAAGGGCCGGCACGCCCTGCCTTCGGCTGGCGCGAGCGGATTTCCCTGTGACCCCATTTGCCCGGCCGCCTACTCACCATAGAGGGCGGCCGGGGACAGGGCCCGCCATGACATGCCACCCGGTAGTGGCAGGAGAGGGCGCATCGCGAGACCGCCAGCTTGCCGCCGAACGGCCTCCATCCCTGTACACCATTTCAGGTTGTATGATATACAACTACAGATGGATAAGTGGGCGTGGCCAGCAGCGGCGAAACGGGAAGACGAGGCGGGTCATTGCCGGAAGTGGCGATTTCCTTAATGGAACTGCCCGGTGGACGGGGCAAATTGGAAAATCTTCAAGAATTTATACGGCCGGCTATTGATTTTCGGTCCCAACGAGGATTCAATCAAACTGATGGGGACGTTTCGGACGCGGCAGGCAATTCGCACCGGGGCGCCCCTGTTTCCTTCCAGGATCCACTCCCACCGATACCGACCCACAAGCAAGTTCGGCGTACTGCCCGAGGAGTCTAACGCAGTGGGTTTATTGCCAAGTGCCCAGTGCGAGTCGTCTCCGGCGGAGCACGGAGATCGCGAACGTAGTCGGAGGATTTGTAAACAGTTTCCGAAATGCCGATGAAACCTTTAAGCGTTTGGGGGCGTCCTCGAAGCGTGGGCTAAGGAAGCTCTTCCGGAAGGTCTGCTGGTTTCTCGTTCGGCGAGTTTTTGCTTCATTGCGGTGAGATACAACGATGGAATTTCGCAAGGTGCTGGCGCTGCGTGGTCCGAACGTGTGGAGCAACTCTCCGGTCCTCGAGGCCTGGGTCGATCTGGGTGAACTGGATCGACCTTCCACCGATTTCCCCGGCTTCAGCGACCGGCTCATGGCCTGGATGCCCACGATGATCGAGCATCGCTGCAGCATCGGCGAGCGCGGCGGCTTCTTTCAGCGTTTGCGGCAAGGGACCTATCCGGGCCACATCCTCGAACACGTGACGTTGGAGTTGCAGACGCTGGCCGGGTCCGAAGTCGGCTTTGGGCGGGCGCGGGAGACCTCCGCGGCGGGCGTGTACCGCGTCGTCGTCGAGTATCTCGAGGAGACGCTGGCGCGGCGCTGCCTGGCGGTGGGGCGGGAGTTGGTGCTGGCGGCCATCTTCGACCGGCCCTTCGACGTCAAGGGCGAGGTGCAGAAGCTGCGGGAGTTGGCCGAGGAGGTGTTGTTGGGGCCCAGCACCAACGCCCTGGTCGAGGCCGCCCGCAACCGCGGCATCCCGGCGCGCCGGCTCAACACCAACAGCCTGGTGCAATTGGGCCAGGGTTCGCGGCAGCGCCGCATCCAGGCGGCGGAGACCGACCGGACCGGCGCCATCGCCGAGGAGATCGCGCAGGACAAGGAACTCACCCGCATGTTGTTGGCTGCCGTCGGCGTGCCGGTGCCCGAGGGGCGGCCGGTGGCCGACGCCGACGACGCCTGGGAGGCCGCCGTGGAGATCGGCTCTCCCGTGGTCGTCAAGCCCCGCGACGGCAATCAAGGGCGCGGCGTGGCCACCAATCTGACCACCCCGGAACAGGTGACCGCCGCCTATCGGGCCGCCCTGGAGGAGAGCCACGGAAAGCAGGTCGTGGTGGAGCGCTTCGCCGCCGGCCATGACTATCGCCTCTTGGTCGTGGCCGGACGGGTCGTGGCTGCCGCCCGGCGGGAGCCGGCCCAGGTCCTCGGCGACGGCGCCCATACGGTCCATGAGCTGATCGACATCGTCAACGCCGATCGCCGCCGCGGCGATCATCATGCCACCGTGCTGAGCAAGATCAAGCTGGACCCCGTGTCGCTGGCCGTACTGGCCGAGCAGGGGCTGGCGCCCGACTCGGTGCCGGCGGCCGGCGCGATCGTCTTGATCCGCCGCAACGGCAACCTCAGCACCGGCGGCACCGCCATCGACGTGACCGAGCGGGTGCATCCCCAGGTCGCCGCCCGCGCCATCGAGGCCGCCGCGGTGATCGGCCTGGACATCGCCGGGGTGGACATCGTGGCCGCCGACATCAGCCGGCCGCTGGACGAACAGGGCGGCGTAGTGGTCGAGGTCAACGCGGCGCCGGGCTTGCGGATGCACTTGCAGCCTTCCGTGGGCATCTCCCGCCCCGTGGGCGAAGCCATCGTCGCCACCCTCTTTCCCGAAGGAGACGAGGGACGCATCCCCGTCTGTGCCGTCACCGGGGTGAACGGCAAAACGACCACCACGCGATTCATCACCCACATCCTCAAGGGCACCGGAGTGCGGGTGGGCATGACCTGCACCGACGGCATTTTCATCGACGGGCGGCGGATCGACCGCGGCGATTGCAGCGGGCCGCGCAGCGCCGGGGCCGTGCTCCTGAACCCGGCTGTCGACGCGGCCGTGTTGGAAACCGCCCGCGGCGGCATCCTCCGCGAGGGCCTGGCCTTCGACCGCTGCGACGTCGCCGTAGTGACCAACATCGGCGACGGCGACCACCTCGGCCTGGGTGAAATCGACACCCCCGAGGCGCTGGCCAAGGTGAAACGCTGCATCGTCGACGTCGTGCCGCCCGCAGGCATGGCCGTGCTCAACGCCACCGATCCCCTGGTCGTGGGCATGGAGCCGCATTGCGCCGGCGGCATCTTCTATTTCGCCATCGACGGCAACCATCCGGTCATGGTGCGGCACCGCGCCACCGGCGGCAAGGCGATCTTCGTCCGCCACAACCAGGTGGTGGTCGCCGAGGGAGAGCGCGAAGAAGTCCTGCTCTCGCTGGACCGCGTGCCCTTGACGCTGGGCGGCAAGATCGCCTTCCAAGTGGAGAACACCCTGGCCGCCGTGGCCGCCGCGTTGTCGCTGAAGGTGCCGGCGGAGGTGATCCGCTCCCGCGTCGAGTCGTTCGCCGCCGACATGGAAAAGGTCCCCGGCCGTTTCAATCTCCTGGAAATCCACGGGGCGACGGTCATCGTGGACTACGGGCACAACGCCCACGCGCTGGCCGCCCTGGTCGAGGCGGTGGGGCAGTTCCCCAACGCGCACCGCACTTGCGTCTACTCGACGGCCGGCGACCGCCGCGACTGCGACCTCCGCCGCCAAGGAGAACTCCTCGGCGAGGCCTTCGACCGCGTCATCCTCTTCGAGGACCATTACACCCGCGGCCGCGCCGACGGCGAGATCATCCGCCTGCTCCGCGAGGGCATGGCCGCCGGCCGCCGCGTCAAGCAGATCGAGGAGGTCCGCGGCGCCGTCACGGCGGTGGAGACCGCCCTGCGCAGCGCGCAGCCGGGCCAGTTGATGCTCATCCAGGCCGACACCATCGACGAGACGGTGCAGTGCATCCGCCGCTACGTGGAGTCGATTTCGCCGGAGCCGGCGGCGGTCGAGGAGCCGGCCACCGAGGCGGCCGCCCCGGCGCCCGCGGCCGCCAAGGTCCTCCAGCCCGCCGAGATCGACAACCCCATGTTGGCCAAGTCGCCGGCCATCGCCAAGGTTGTGCCCATCGCGCCGTATCCGTGATGACGCTACGCAGCGCGTCGCATCACGTCCCCACGCCCGCCGGCCGCGTCCGGCGGGAACGGTAGTGGAAACGGCTCTCTTTATGCGTCCCCTTCCCGCCGGCCGCAGCCGGCGGGCGTGGGGGTGGTAGTCCCAGGGTCGCGCAGTGGCCGACGGGCCAATGATCCGCTTCGCATAACGATTTCTAAACGGCGTGGTAGCAACGAGTTGCGGCCACGGGGGCGGCGGGAATTCTCGTCTTGCTCAGATTGCCGCGAGCCATTAGAATGCCCCCCTTCTTCGTCCCTCGGAGGGAACTCGTGTTGTAACAACCCGCCGTGCCACGCTCACGTGGCAAGCGGCGGCGTCGCGCACATCGCATTGCCGGAAAAAGACTTATGTCAGCGGAAGGGATGCCGCCGACAGAACCGTCGCTGTTGTCACGGCCCTTGGCGGCAGTGACACGCCTGATCGTCCGATACCCCCTGTTGGTTCTCGTCGCGGGGGTGGCGGCCGCGGTCTGGGCATTGGTCGTCAGCCACGACCGTCTCCGCTTCCACACCAACCGCGACGACGTGCTCAATCCGCGGAGCGACTACAATCTCCGCTGGCAGCAGTACACCAAGGAGTTCGGCGACGAAGAGGACGTGGTGGTGGTCGTCGAGGGCAGCGGCCGCGAGTCGCTCGTGCCGGTGCTGGAGGACCTGGCCGCCGCGGTGCAGGGGGAGGGCCGCTACTTTCACGCCGTGATGCACAAGGTCGATCTCTCGCGGCTCCGCGGCAAGGGGCTGCACTACCTGAAACCGGCCGAGTTGGCCCAGATCGACGCCTTCCTGGCCCAGTTGGATCCGGTGCTCCAAGGCGATTGGTCGCAGTTGAACCTGGTCAACATGGCCGGCCGCATGTCGAACCTGGCAACGGCCCCCGGCGCGGCCGATCCGGCCTTGGCGCTGGCCGGCGGCGGGCAGCCCGGCGAGGTCCTCCGCGCGGCCCAACAGGCCCAGGCCAAGTGGCTGGCCAGCCTGACGACCGCACTGAGTGAGCCGGGCAAGTACCAGTCGCCGTGGCCCAACATGTCGAGCTCGCCCGCCGGCATGGACGACCTGGGGTCCGATGCCTGCCGCTACTTGTTGCTCAATAACGGGCGCATCGGCCTGGTGACGCTGCGTTTCGTGCAGAAGGCCACGGAGGTGGAGAACTTTGCGCAGAACACCGACGCGGTGGAAGCCCTGCGGGCGATCGTGGCCCGCGCCAAGGCCCGCTTCCCCGCCGTCCAGATCGGCCTGACCGGCCTGCCGGTGATGGAAAACGACGAAATGCGGCTGAGCCAGTCGGCCATGACCACGGTCACGTTCCTGTCGCTGGGGGGCGTGTTCCTGGTGCTGGTCGCCGGCTTTGGCGGCCTGCGGCACTCCGTCCTGGCCACCGTCGCCCTGGTGCTGGGAACCATCTGGACCGTGGGCTACACCACCGCGACGGTGGGCTACCTGAACATCCTCAGCATCGCCTTCGGCTCGATCCTGATGGGCTTGGGGATTAACTACGGCATTTACTACGTCGCCCGCTACCTGCAGATGTGCGTCACGTCGCGGTCCACCGCCGAGGCGCTGGTGAAGACGGCGGCCAGCGTCGGCCCCAGCATCACCATGGGTTCGTTCACGGCGGCCTGTTCCTTTTTCGCCACCGCGTTGACCGATTTCCGCGGCATCGCCCAGTTGGGAATCATCGCCGGCGGCGGCATCCTCCTCTGCTGGCTGGCGGCCATGACCGTGCTGCCGGCCATGATCATGCTCTTCGACGCGCCGACCTTCGGCCGCAAGGCGCCGGCCCCCTTGGACATCTACTCCGGATTGCGCCTCCTCTACCGCAAGCCCCGCCTGACGCTGGCGGCGACCCTGGTGCTGACCGCCGTGCTGGCCGTCGGCATGGGCAAACTGTGGTACGACGACAACCTGCTGAACCTGCAACCGGTCGGGTTGGAGAGCGTCCAACTGGAGCGCAAGCTGCTGACGGAGACCAACCAGAGCGCCTGGTTCGCCTTGTCGGTGGCCCAAGACGCTGCCGAGGCCCTGCGGCGGAAGACCGCCTTCAGCCGGCTCCCCTCCGTGGAACGCGTGGAGGAACTCGCTTCCGTGTTCCCGGTGGACAAGGACCAGGATCGCCTGGCCGACGAAGAGCAGATCCGCCCGTTGATCGATCGCATCCATCGCCGCCTGGGCGCCCTGCCGGAGCGGGTGCCCTTCATCCCGATTCCCGCGCCGCAGCAGTTGGGCCAAGTGCTGGCGGGCCTGGGCGGGGCCCCGGCCGCGGCGCCGCCGGGGGCCGTCGGGCCACCGGGCACCCCGGCCGCCGCCATGGCCCAGTTGGGCGAACTGCTCCGCCGCCTCCCGCCGGAAGAACTCGCCCGCCGCGTCTCCGCCTTCCAGCAGCGCCTGGCGGCCGACCTCCTCGGCCGGCTCGTCATGCTCCGCGGCGCCGCCAACCCCGACCCGCCCTGCCTCTCCGATCTGCCCGAGAGCCTGTTGTGCCGCTTCATCGGCCGCAGCGGCAAGTTCCTCCTGAAAATCTACGCCCGCCACAACATCTGGGACCTCGCCGCCCGCGAAACCTTCGTCCACGAAATCCGCACCGTCGACAAGGAAGTCACCGGCAACCCGTTGCAGGTCTACGAAGCGTCGCGCGACATGAAGCAGAGCTATCAACGGGCCGCGATCTACGCCCTGATTACCATCGTGGTCCTGCTGTGGTTCGATTTCGGCAGCCTCCACTACACCATCCTGGCCATGGCGCCGCTGGCGCTGGGGGTGCTGCAGATGTTCGGCCTGATGGGATTGCTGGGCATCCCGTTGAACTCGGCCAACATGATCGTGCTGCCGCTGATCATCGGCCTGGGGGCGGAGAACGGCATCCACATCATCAACGACTTCCGCCGCCGCAGCGCCGGCTACCGCCGCATGAGCGCCGCCACGACCACCGCGGTGCTGATCAACTCGTTGACCACCATGGTGGGCTTCGCCGCCCTGATGGTCGCCAGCCACCAGGGCCTGTGGAGCCTGGGACGCGTGTTGACGATCGGCATGAGCTGCTGCTTGATGAGCGCGTTGGTGCTGCCCAACCTGCTGGTGCTCTTGCCCGGCGGCCAGCGACGGGCCGCCTGCGACGAGGAAGAGCACCCCGCGGCGATTGTCCCCCTGCGGCTGCGCAGCCAGCCAGGCTCCCCGGTCCCGGAGCCGCACTTCGTCGCCATCGTGCGTAGGGAGAGCGTCGGGACGGCTGACCACGCCGGGCGTTGCTGATCCCCAAGCCCACGGGGCACCCGCATCGCGGGTCGTGTCCGGTGGGGAATGGCGCCGTCCCTCCCCCCACCCATTCCCACCGGGCGCAGCCGGTGGGCGTTGAAGTCGATCCCCGCGCCCTCACGAAGCTTCCACTTGACAGGTGGATATTATTATGATATCGTTACGCTATTGCCTGTTGAACTTCAAACCGGGAGGGAGGTCCGATGAACCGCGAAAAACAGGTCCCCACGGAAAGCGGCTGGAAAATGCTGCAAGTTGTCATCGCCATCGTTTTGGCGGGCATCGCCCTGGCCTTCCTGGCGGTTCGGGGAGGGCCGGCCTTCGGACTTCCCAGCCTCCTGGCCCTCGGCCTTGCCACCTTCCTGTCCTGCGGCTTCTTCACCTTGCAGCCCAACGAAGCCCGCGTGCTGATCCTCTTCGGCGACTACCGCGGCACGGTCCGCACCAGCGGCTGGCACTGGACCAACCCGCTGATGACCAAGAGGCGCCTATCGCTACGGGCCCGCAACCTCAACGGCGAAAAGCTCAAGGTCAACGACAAGCGGGGCAATCCGATCGAGATCGCCGCGGTCGTCGTGTGGCGGGTCGAGGACACTGCCCAGGCATGTTTCGACGTGCAAAACTACGAGGCCTATGTCCACATCCAGAGCGAGTCGGCCGTCCGGCACCTGGCCAACTCGTATGCCTACGACCACGGCGAGGAGCACGAGATCACCCTCCGCAGCAGCGTCGACGAGGTCTGCGTGGCCCTGCAGAAGGAGCTTCAAGAGCGGGTGGCCAAGGCGGGCGTGGTGGTGGACGAGGCCCGGCTGACGCACCTGGCCTATTCACCCGAGATCGCCGGCGTGATGCTCCGCCGCCAGCAGGCGGAGGCCATCATCGACGCCCGGCAGAAGATCGTCCACGGCGCGGTGAGCATGGTGCAGATGGCGCTAAGAGACCTGACGGAGAACAAAATTGTGGAATTGGACGAGGAGCGCAAGGCGACGATGGTCAGCAACTTGCTGGTGGTGCTTTGCGGCGAGAAGGACGCCCAGCCGGTGATCAACGCAGGGACGCTGTACGCGTAAAGCGGAGAGGGGCGCCGTGAAGGAAACGAGTGGGCAAACCGCATCCAGCGGGTCGGCATGCCCGCGCCGGGCGTCTGGGCGATGGGATCGGATCGCGCCACTGCTGATGGGACTGGTTTTAATGTTGTTGGCGGCGGGGTTAATTTGGGCTGGCGCGGGGGCGATCCGCGAGAATTCCTGGGATATGCCTTGGCGGTCTTCCGGTGGCGTTGTTCTGGGACCGCTGCCTATTGTTTACTCTTCCTCGCGGACTGGCGTCGAGGCCTATCGCGGGACGGCAGCCGTTCGGGTCGGCATCGGCCTGTCGGCGTTCGGCGTCATGTTGGGAATTTGGAGTTTGTCGCTGCTGTGGACGGCAGCGAAGCCGCGGGTTGCGGTGCAGAGTTCGCCCGGCGCTGGACGAGGACTTCTGCCGACGACGCTGACCATGGTGTCGTTGGCTTGCCTGTTGGCCGGGGCAATCGCCTTCTTTCCGCCTTGGCACATTGGCGTCAGCGCCGCCCCCACAGCCCTTTACACAGAATGCTTGCTGGCCGCGATATTGCTCGCAATCCCCCTGACGCGCCACCGGCTACGGCGGTGGGTCCTGCCAGCGGCCACCGTGGCGGCGATCGTCGCCGGTCCGTTTTCAACGGGCTGCAGCGTCGGCATCATCCTGGGCCTCTTCTTCGGCCTCGGGTTCGCCGGGCACGTCATGGTTCTCTTGCCCAAGAGGCAATCGGGGACAGATAAGGATAGGAAACAATGACTCGAAATGAAATTGCGAAGGCGGCTGGGACGACGCCCGTGCCGAAGGCGTTTTCGCTGCCGTCGATGTGCTTCGACGGCGTCCCGGACGACGCGCACCTGGTGTGCCTGTTGGGCGACCCGGATTGCGGTTCCGTCGAAGCGGTCGAAGAGGCGGATATCCTGACTGCGCGTCCCTGGCTGTTTCCCATGAAGTTCGTCGTACCCTGGACGCTTTTTATCGGCATCGTGATCACGTGCATGTTGCTCTTCATGCCCTGGCTCCAGCACGAGAAACCCAATTACCCCCTAGCCTTCCTCGTGTTTATGTGGGTGATTGTCATTCCCGGCACGCTGTGGGTGCTGACGGCTCTCAACCGTCACTTCGCCACGAAGGGTGACTATTTCAAGGTGGACATGACGCGCCACACGTTGGAACTGTGCCCGGTCGGCCGGACGCTCAAGGCCAGTGAAATCATCACGTTTGTCGAGCTGACCCGCTTTTATCGCAACACGGCCGGCTGGAATAAGACGCGGCAGACCGGCGTCCTGGTCCGGGCCTCGAGCGGCCGCGTCGAACTTCACCCCGTCGTCCGCGAGCTACAGGAAAACATTCCCCTACTTGGCAGGCGGGCCTGGGCTGATCGGTTGGCCGACATGTTCCAGGCTCCGGTCCGCCGGGTCAAGTTGAGCAAGGCCGAGAGCCGCGCATTAAGCGACTGTTAGTCCGCACTCCCACGCATGATATGAAGTCCCGCAAGCCATTCCTGCTCCGCATCAGCCCGACGCTCTACGAGGCCCTCGAAGCGTGGGCCCAGCAGGAGCTGCGGAGTGTCAACGGGCAGATCGAGTACATCTTGCAGGAGGCGGTCCGCCGCCGCGGGCGCGCGGTCGAGAAAGACAAGAACCCGAAGAAGGCGTAGGTCTTTGTCTTGTCGGAACGGCTTCGACGGCATATACTGACCGCGCGTTTCGGCACGAACCCCCCTTTCTTTTTGCGGAGGTCCGCGATGCACAAGTCGGCGCTCTGGTGGCTGGTGCTGGTAGTCTTTGCAGGCGGTTGCGGGCAAGGCCCCATCGAGGACGCCATGCGCTATTTGCCCAACAATTGCCGCGTCGTCGCGACGGCGAATGTTGACGAACTGATGCGCAGTTCTATCTACCAGCAGATGAAGAAGAATCCGCCGAACGCCGAAAACGGCCAGTGGGACGGATTCGATCCAGGAGTTGGAATTGCGCCCTCGAATATCAGCCGGTTCACCTGGGCTTGGGGCGGCCCATTGGACGACGCGGACGCCGTCGCGATCATTCGCTTGAAGAAGGCGGCCAGCGCCGCCGACATCAAGACCAACACCAAGGTCGAGGCCCACAAGAGGGATTTTCAATTCCGCGAAGTCGCAGTCGGAAGTATCGCCGTGTTCGAGGAGACCTATCGTTCGGCCTTTCGCGATGCCAAGGCTGAGCGTCTGCACGGGTTGGCGTTTTGCGTGCCGGAGAGCACGTTGGTCGTAGTCTGCACGAAATTGGAAGTGCTGAAGGAGATCCTGCAACGCGGCAAGCCGCCCCAGCTCTCCGAGGGAATGCACGACGCCATGAACGAGGCCAATTGCTCCAAGACCATGGCGATGGCCTTCAGCGTCAAGGGGCTGCCGAGAACCCGGCTTCTCGACTGCGTCACGGCGCTGGCGGGAAACGCGTTTTTCGGCGGCCTTCCCAGCCGGACGGATTTGAGCGCGTTTACCGAGGACGTGGTCGGACTTGCCGCCGATATCAGCCTGGATTCCTCGCAACCGACGCTGATCGCCACGCTCTTGTGCAAAGACGCAGAACATGCCGCCAACGCCAAGAGGATGCTGGATTCTGCCCGGGCGACGATGCGCAACGGCACGAACGAGCCCCCCGCTCTGTCCAGCGAGGCCGCAGCCACGGCTGGCTCCCTCGAGTTGGTCCTCAGCGGGGCGAAGGTCCAAGGCAGTTTGCCGGCCAGTTGCGAAATCCTCGGCAAGCTGGCGGCGTTGCCCAAGGATATAGTCCGCGCCATGATGGAGACCCGTGTCTTGCGGGTTGGTTCCGGTCCAACTCCGCGCGGCGGCGTTAGCCCCGGCGGCCCGCCGACGCTAACGCCCGCCGACGCCGAGGAAATCACCCGTCAGTGTCCCGCGATCGCGCAGGCCGCCCCCGTCGTGCGGACCGTCGCCCAGGTCTGCTACGGCAACCGCAACCGGTGGGCGACGAACACGTACGGCACCACGCCGGCGTTCCTCGCCATCCGCGACTGGGGGAATCCGTCCGAGGGCGATGCCTTCACCGATCTCGACGTTCGTAGTGCCGCCAAGGTTTGCCTGGTGGGCAAGACCATCCAGCGGGAGGTGTTTCAGGGCAACTCGCCCGTCGGCAAGGAAATTCGCATCCAGAACGTCAGCTTCAAGGTGGTCGGCGTGCTCCGCAGCAAGGGAACCAACGCGTTTGGCATGGACCAGGACGACGTTGTGATCGCTCCCTGGACCACCATCAGGTATCGCGTCACCGGCGCCGGTAGGGACAGCGGCGACCAGAGTGCCGCCACGACGACCAGCAAGGCCAATTCCCTGACTGACCTTTATCCGCACGGAACCATCTACCACGACACCCCGGCCGACATCCAGGCGGCCGATGCGCCGCAACCGGCGCGATACGTCCACGTGGACACGATCTTCGTCAAGGCGACCGCCGTCCAACAGATTCCGCAGGCGATTGTCGAGATCACGGAATTGTTGCGCCAGCGGCACAGAATTCGCCCCGGACAGCCCGACGATTTCAACATCCGGTACGTTTATTGACGGCATCCGTGCGAGGCGTGTTGACGCCGCAGCGGCACGGCTGACACAGCCGTGGCACAGGTCACGAGCTGCCGATGAGGATGCCGGCCAGAAACACCAACACCCCGCCCACCACCACCTGAAACACGGACGTGAAGAACGGGCTTTCCATGTAGCGGCGGCGGACCCAGGCAATTATCAGCAACTCGACGGCCACCACGCCGGTGGCGATCCCGGTGGCCCATCCAAAGTGCGGGATCAAGAACGGCAGGGCGTGGAAGATGCCGCCGCAAAAGGTCATCGCCGCGCAGACCACTCCGCGCAACAGCGGCCGGCCCCGGCCCGTCATGCTGCCGTCGTCCGAGAGGGCCTCGGCGAAGCCCATGCTGATGGCCGCGCCGACCGAGGCGGCCAGGCCCACCAGGAAGGTTGCCCAGGTGCCCCTGCCCGCCGGCATGTGCATGGTGGCGAAGGCGGCGGCAAATAGCGGCGCCAGCGTCGAGACCGAGCCGTCCATCAGGCCCACCAGCCCCGGCTGAATCACCTGGAGCACGAAGAGCTGGCGGGCGACGCGGGCCTCTTCCTCCTTCTCGGTCTCGGGCTGGCGGTCGGGCTCCAAGGCGGCCGAGGCCATCTCGTGCTTCCGCTCGGCCTCGGCCAAATCGCCCAGCAGTTGGCGCATCTCGGCGTCGCTGGTGCCGGCGGCGGCGCGGCTGTAGAAGCGCTGGGTTTCCAGTTCCATCAGCGCCACCTGCCGCCGCACCCGCTGCACGCTCCAAGGTTGCAGCGAATGGAGGGGATCGCGGCGGACGAAGCCTTGCACGTCCTCGCGCCGCAGCAAGGGGATGTCCTCGCCGTAGCGCCGCCGGAAGAGTTCCACCAGGCGGTGCCGGTGCCCGTCTTCCTCCTTGCGCATCGTGTCCAGATCGGCGGCCGCCCGCGGATAGTTGGGCCGCAGCAGCCGGGCAAATTCCTGCAAGATGCGGGCGTCTTCCTCTTCCAGGGAGATGGCCAGGCCGAGCACTTCCGGGGCAGTCAGGTCTTTGAAGCGGCGGGTCATGGGAGGGGGATTTAGGGATTTAGGGATTTAGGGACCGGTGAAGGCGGAAGGGGGAAGGGGATGAGGGCGGCACGGCAGGAACTGCGTTTGCGGTTTCGCATAAATCCCTCGTCCCGAAATCCCTAAATCTCCAAATCCCTTCTGTCTTCATGCCAGCAGCACGGCGATGATGCCGGTGAGAAAGACGCCGTCGAAGGTGCCGGCGCCGCCGATGGACGCGACCCGGACGCCGGCCAAGTTGCCGAGGTTCAGCACGTCGGCCCCGATGAGCGTCCCCAAGGTGCCGGAGATATACGCCAGCGGGGCGGCGTGGTCGCGGGAAAGCAGCAGGGCGACCGCGGCGGCCATCAGCGGTGGCAGGAAGATCGGCACCTGGACGCCGACGCCTCCGACTGGCCGCGCCACAAAGAAGACCACCGCGGCGACGATGGCCACGCCGGCCGCGGCGCGGCTGTAGAGCGCGTTTTTCACCAGCAAGTAGAGGGAGAGGATCAGGGGAATCACCGCCCCGCCGACGTTGATGGCCACGGCCCTGCCCAAGGGAATGTTGACGTAGCAGCCCAGCAGGGAGAGAAACAGCAGCAGGAAGACGTAGCGGCGTTTCACTCCCATCTTCTCGTAGGCGTAGCTGAGCACGCCGAATTCGATCAGCCCCACGATGGCCGCGACGAGGAAGGCCAGCCCCAGGAGAAACCAGCCCCCGAGGGGGTGATGATAGCCTTGCGGGTTCATTGTCATTCCCACGAGCGGGCTTGCGGATGCGGCGAGCGATCTACGTGGCTCATTATTCACCGCCGGCCGCCATGTTGTCCAGCGGGGGTTGATCCGCTGGGCTTTTTTACGCGGCGCTTGCGTTTTTTTTCTAGAACGTTAAAATAACGGACCTCTTGTGTGCGTGCCATAGTTCCGCGGTAGCCCCCCTCTGGAGAAGCACGCGATGGCGGCCGGTGTCGACTCGCTAGGTTCCACCTCGTCCAGCTTGCTGGATCGTTTGAAGGGCCGGGACGAGGCAGCCTGGCGGCGGCTGGTAGGGGTCTATGGCCACTTGGTCCTCTACTGGTGTCGCTGTGCCGGCATCCGGCGCGAGGATTGCGCGGATATTTGCCAGGAGGTATTCCGCGCAGTGGCAGTCAACATCGACGGTTTTCGGCGCGACCGGGCGAGCGGCAGTTTTCGTGGGTGGTTGCGCACCATCACTCGCAGCAAGGTGGTGGATCATGTTCGGCGGCAGAATCGACAACCTGCGGCCACGGGCGGCTCCGATGCCCACGAGCGTTTCCTGGCAATCCCGGATAGCGATGCAAGCAGCATTCGCGAAACACACGACCAGGAGAAAACCATCCTCGTCAAGCGGACCCTTGCTCTGATCCGCCCGGAGTTCGAGAATCGCACGTGGCAAGCGTTTTGGCGGGCAACAGTGGAAGGCCAGCGATCCGGCGTGGTTGCCGAGGCGCTGGAAACAACAGCGGGGGCAGTCAGGCAGGCCAAATCGCGCGTTCTCCGCCGCTTGAGAGAGGAACTCGACCAGCTTCTCGATGCGGAAGGCTGCAGCGTGGACGAGATTCGTGGCCGTTAGAGCTTGTAGGACAGGGAGTTATGGCAACCAATCGGTTCGACCGCAGTTCAGCAGCGCGGAGGGGCACGAAAGTCGTGTGACACCTCGGCGTTAGTTATCAGTATGGGAGCGAAGGTCACGGTTTGGGAGTGAAAATGCGGCGGTTCAGTCGCTACTCCAATCGGTCGCTACTCAAAGGAGGGAAGAACACATGTCTGGCAGATTGAGTTGGTTGGTTCCGCTGCTGGCCCTTATGTTTCTAGTCCGGCCAAGCTGCGCCGCAGACTTTAGCGAGCAGCAGCGCTGCTTTGCCGCGGAAGTGGATCGGTCTGTAAGCTGCTTGGTCGAAGTTTGTCAGGTGGCTTGGAGGTTCGACAACCTGCGTCCTTTGCTGGGCAGGGCCAAGTGGCCGGAAGCGACACTGTTCAAACCGGCGGAAGCGCCCGTGATCCATCTTTCCCCGGGAAGCCCCCGATACCGAGTGATCGTCGGCCAGATGGCCTATTGGGATGCGCGGGCCTACTACGGCAAGAAGTGCCTCCTCGATATTTCCCGCCTGGCAGTCGACGACGACGTGAAATCTGAAATCCTCCGCGCCGGGGGGCAACTTGTCGAGGCCAAAGCCAGCTACCGGAGGGCCTGCGCCTGGGCGTGGCCGTACACCAACCTTCGCCCTCTGGCGAAACAACCGGGCCTGGAACCCGTGACGATTCTTAACCCGTTCCTCCCCGTGCCCACGGTCAATCTATCTTCAGCGAGTGCTGATTACAAGGAAATCGTTGCCCAGCTGACGTATTGGGACGCGGAAGTCTCCCGCTGTGAAAAAAGCCTGCAGAAGGTCCTCGAGAAGAACCATGTACCTCTGCCCGCTGCGAACCCCCCGAAGCGTGCGCCGGGGAGAAAAGCGAAACCAGCTCCTGCAAACTGAAGATGAGCACGGCACAGCATCCGTAGGCAAGGAACGCGGGCACATGTGAGGCTCCCAGCGCCGCAGCGGCGGAAGTGTGCAATGGATACAACGATTTGCCCGAACCCGGACGTGCTCGCCGATTATGTGCTCGGCAGACTCTCGGAAAGCGACCTGACCGGCATCGTCTCTCATGTCGAGGCGTGCCCGTTGTGCCAGTCGCAATTAGAGACTTTGGACGGCTTGAGCGACACGGTGATCACCTATCTTCGCCGCGCCGCTGCTGATACAGCCGACTCCGACGACTTCCTGTTGAAGGACGTTCTCTCCCGCCTCGGGTCGATCGCATCGCAGTCCGGCGGCGATTCGGACGATCAGGTCCACGAAGCGGCACTCCCCCTTCAAATTGGCCAGTACCGGCTCGTGGAGAAGCTGGGCCAGGGCGCCATGGGGGCTGTTTTCAAGGCCTTCCACAGCAAGCTGAAACGGACTGTGGCTGTCAAACTGCTGCCGGAGCACGGGCAGAGATCGCCAGCCGCGGTGATACGCTTTCATCGGGAAATGGAAGCGGTGGGCCGGCTCGATCACCCGAACATTGTCCGTGCCCACGATGCGGGTGAGGCCGACGGCCAATTCTTCCTTGTGATGGAGCTTGTCGAGGGCGTCAATCTGGCATCGCTGGTGCAGTCCCGCGGCCCGCTGGCGATTGCCGACGCCTGCGACATCGTTCGCCAGGCCGCCGTCGGGCTGCAGCACGCCCATGAGCATGGCCTTGTTCATCGGGATGTCAAGCCGTCGAACCTCATGTTGACGGCCACGGGCGTTGTCAAGGTGCTGGATCTGGGATTGGCCCGCCTCCAGGCCGAGGCGTGCAGCGACGGCGAGGCTACGGCCAGTGGTCAGATCCTAGGGAGTGCCGACTACATGGCCCCGGAACAGGGCTCGAACTCGCGCGAGGTGGACGCCAGGGCCGACGTGTACGCGCTGGGTTGTACGCTCTATTTTTTCCTGGCGGGAAGGCCGCCGTTTGGCGACCAGCGGCACAACACCTTCGTGAAGAAAGTCATGGCCCACGCCGGCGAAGATATTCCACCTCTCAACGCGATTCGGCCCGACGTGCCTGCCCCATTGATGGCCGTCCTGAACAAGATGTTGGCCAAGAGTCCTGCCAGCCGTTTTCCCACGGCGGCGGAAGTGGCCGAGTCCTTGACGCCGTTTTGCGCGGGGAACGATGTTGTTGGGCTTCTGAGAAGCCGGGGAATGGCCTGTCCGGTTACGCCCATGGCGGCGAGCGTCACGGATTCGTTTCGCCCGGATAGCCCGCGGAAATCGCCCGCGGCATCCGCCATCACTGCCGCGGCGGCAGGTCGCAAATTCTGGCTGATTGGCCTTGGCCTGGCCGTGTTGGCAATCGTGGTCTGGTGGTGTGGGATCGGTTTTCTCCCCAGACACCGGGCAGGCGTGCCGGGGCCTTCTGAGGGAAATCCCGGGGGCGGGCGGCCGGCCGGACTGCCCGCCAGTCCGGGCGATAAGCCGCTGCCACGGCGCCCCCTTTCCGGCGACATCGGCGCACGGGTGTGGAGCACGTCCGACCGCTCGCGACGTGGGCTGTCACTCGAAGAGGCCGTGCCCTTGCGCCCCAACGATTGGCTCCGCATCGAGGCCCGGTTGAACCGTCCCGCCTACGTCTATGTGCTATGGATCGACAGCCAAGGCGGCGCCTTGCCGGTTTACCCGTGGACGCCGGGTGACTGGGCAGCGCGTCGAAGCCCGGAATCACCCATCGACCGCTTGAGCCTCCCGCCGGAGGCCGACGAAGGCTGGCCGATTCGCGGTCCGGGTGGGGTCGAGACACTCCTGCTCTTGGCCCGGGAGGAGCCGCTGCCGCCGGGGTTTCAGCTTCGTGATTACTTGTCCAGTTTGCCCCGGCAGCGGGCGGAAGAGCGTCTCTTCGCCTCCTTCAACGATGGCCGGCTCGTCACCGACGCGACAGACCATCAGCGCGGCCTTGGCCTGAGCGAGCAGGGCCGGATCAATGACGAACTGCTGAAGATGCAAAGCATCATTCACAAACGGCTGGCGTCGTATTTCACGTTAATCCGTGCCGTGAGCTGTACTAGCCTTGGGAGCAAAAAGCCATGAGAACATCGCAATGGCCGGTTGCGCGTCGGTTGAAGTCGACGATGGTAGCTCTTGCGATCGGCGTCCTTTTCCACGGGCCGCTCTTGGGAACGGCTTTCGCGGCGGACCGCGGTGGACAACAAACACCTGCAACCGCCGAACGGCCGGCGGCGACCCGCGGCAAGCCCAGGCGGGTAAAGCCGTTGACCGCTGAGCAGACAGCTCAGTTGGAGGAGGCCGATCGGTTGAGTAATGAGGCGCTTCGGCTGCACGACGCCGGCGATCCCAAGCAAGCTGATCCTCTGTTCGAGAAAGCGGCCACGATTCGTCGGACAATTCTCGGCGACGACCACCCTGACGTAAAGGTTCGCACCGCCGATGACATGGCGCGGCTCGGGGAGGCTGAGAAATTGTTTAACGACGCAGTGATGCGCTTGCAGGCGGCGGGCAAGTACGGGGAAGCCATTCGCCAGGTTGAAAAGGTGTTGCAAATGCGACGTGAGGTCCTTGGCGGCGACGACTTCATCAGCGCGGGAATGCTCACACATGTCTTCTTCTGGAACATCCTTCAGCGCGATTTCCACAAGGCCGAGTCCGCGGCGCGGCGCGCCAGCGAGTATTACAAGGGGCGCTTCGGGGAAACGCATCCCATGTACGCCTACGGCCTGAAGAACCTGGCTTCCATTTACGAGATGATGGGCGATTACGCCACGGCGGAGCCGCTATTGCTGCAGAGCGCGGCGATCGAAGAGAAGTCCTTCGGGGCCGACGATCCCCGCTGCGCCAACACGACGAGCCTTCTCGCCGCCGCCTATTACGCGGGGGGCGATAACGACAAGACGATCTACTACGCATCCCGCGCCGCCAAACTCGAAGAAAAGTCGGCGATGGCCATCCTCGCCGGCGTCTCCGAGGTCGAGGCTCTCGATCTCGCTTCCCGGAACCTGATGATGCCCAACTTCCTTCTCTCCGTCTCGCGCCAAACCAAGACCCCTGCCGGCGAGGTGTACCGGCATGTGTGGGCAACGCGCGGATTGGTCCTGCAAGCAATTGCCCGGCGCCAGGAATCGTTGCGTTCACTGGTCTCGCCCGCGCTGCGAGAACAATACGAATCCTACCTTCAAGTAAGGCGGGAACTGGCACGCGCGCTCCTCACACCGTCCGCTGCCGACCCCGGACATTTGGTGGCGAGAAAGGACCGCCTGAACGCGCTTGCCGACGAAAAAGAGCGCTTGGAGCGGGACCTGGCAGCGCAGATACCCGAGGTCAATCGTCAATTGCAGGCTGGGCGTCTGCCGCACACGGAATTGATAGCGCGACTTCCGCGGCACGCGGCGTTCATTGACTTTGTCTCCTACTTCGACAGGCAGCGGACGGAGCAGTACGCCGCCTTCGCGTTGGCTGGAAGGCGGCCCGTGATCCGTGTGGAACTCGGCCCGGCGGCCACGCTCGATGCCGCCGTCGCCGCGTGCCGGGGGGCCATCAACGGAACCCCCGCTGCCCCGGCTGCGGAACAATTACGCCGACTGCTCTGGGAGCCGGTGGAAGAGCAACTCCCCCCGGGCACCCGAACCATCTACCTCCGCGCGGACGGGGCATTGACCTCAGTGCCATGGGCAGCCCTGCAAGGGAAGAAACCCGGCTCCGTGCTCCTTGAACAGTACGCCATCGCCACCGTGCCCTCGGGCCAGTTTCTCTTGGAGGAACTGCGCGACGCGCAGACGACGATAGGCCGCCAAGGAACCGTGCTGGCCGTGGGCGACGTGGCCTACGACGCCAAGCCGCAGAAGGCCCGCGGCGATCTGAACATGTTGACCAAGGCCAGCCGCGCCGCCACCCCGCAGAACCGCCAGCTCCACTGGCAGCCGCTCCTCAGCACGGCCGACGAGGTGAGAGGGCTGGCGCGCGCGGCGCGCGAACGAAAGCTGGTCAAGCTCACCGGTGCGGACGCCAGCACGGCCCGCGTTCTCGCCGAACTGCCGAAGGCACGCTGGGCGCATCTCGCCACCCACGGATTCTTCGCCGACCCCAGTTTTCCCTCCGTCCTGCAGGCCGACTTGCGTCTCCTTGAGAACGGTACTGGGCCTTTCGCGATGCCACACCGCACGGTCGCCGGGCGCAATCCGCTGGTGCTCTCGGGACTGGTCCTGGCCGGCGCCAACCTCACACCCCAGAAGGACCAGTGGGGTATGCCCGCGGGCGACGACGGCATCCTCACGGCCGAGGCCATCGCCGGGCTGGACCTGAGAGGCTGTGAATCTTTCGGTAAACAAGAAAACCTTCTTGCCCGCCAGGGGTTTCATACATATCTTGTGTAGTTTTGTCGGCCAGGGCAGCCGGAGGACGGGCAATGGATCGGGATGGTTTGTTT
>JBKQVT010000107.1:0-48977 GCA_052139835.1 Thermoguttaceae bacterium | reverse complement strand
ACTGGGGACTGGGGACTGGGGACTGGGGACTGGGGACTGGGGACTGGGGACTGGGGACTGGGGACAGGGGACTGGGGACAGGGGACTGGGGACAGGGGACTGGCACGTTTCTTCCAGTCCCTAGCCCCCAGCCCCTAGTCCCCAGCTATTCTACCCGCGGGGCTGGAGCAGCCAAGGGGGTGGGCGCCGGCGACGGCTGCGAGTAGCGCTGGGCCATGCGGAGGGCGCGGGCGGCCACCAACTGGCGGAGTTCCGCCGGCTGGAGGACTTCGGCCTGGTCGCCATAGCCCAGGATCCACCAGGAGATCTCCTGCAGGCCGGAGACGGTGACGTGGAAGTCGATCGAGCCGTCGTCGTTGCGCACCACCCGCTGGGTCTTGTGCCAGGCCACTTCGGCCACGTTGTCGGCCACCATGGGGGCGAAGCGCACGACCACCTCGCTGTCCGGTCCGCGCTCGGCGATCAGCCGCCAGGCGTTGCGGAAGTAGCGGTCCAGCGAGAAGCCGCGGGGGATGCGGTAGGTGTCTTCCAGCAGGTCCAGCGAGAGGATGCGGCCCAGGTTGAAGGTCCGCACCGCGCGGTGGATCGAGGAGCGGCCGATCACGTACCAGCTCCGCTGGCAGAACAGCAAGCGGTAGGGATGCACGAGGGTGAGGATGACCTTCCGCTCGGCCAGGCTGTTGTAGCAGATGCGGACGCTGCGGCGGGCGGAAGCCGCCTCGACCAGTTGCTGGTAGACGGGCGTGCGGCCGTCCAGCGGATTGCTCGGCGGCGGCTGGATCGCCACCGCGTCGGCGGCGCTCCGCATCTGCTGGCGAAGCCGCAGCGGCAGGCTGTTCTCCAGCTTGACCGCGGCGCCGCGGGCAGGCCCCAGAAACGGCAGCCGGTCGCCCAACTCGTGACAGAGCACGATCAGGGCCAGGGCTTCTTCGGGCGTGAAGTTGGTGGGCGGCAGGTAATAGGTGCCGGGAATGCAGTAGTGCTGCGACTGCTGATCGAAGTGCAGCGGCACGCCCGACTGACGCAGCATGTCCAGGTCGCGAAAGATCGTCCGCCGGCTGACGCGGCAGGCCGTGGCCAGCCGCTCAATATTGTAGCCCTTGCCAGCCTGCAGCAGACCGATCAGTTGCAGCAGGCGATGGATTCGCGACAGGTTCATGGGCGGTCGGCGCCGGGGGGATGATGCCGTCGGCGGCGGGCAGCGGCGCGGGCGTCGGGACCTGCTCCGGCGGGGCTTGTCCCGCGGCGGCCGGGCCGCCGTTGGCGCCGGAGTCGGCCCATTGGTTGACCGGCCCCCGGCTGATCACCCCCGGCTGGGTAAATCCATAGTTCAGGTAATGGGCGGCGTCGCGGGACCGGGCGCGGCGGCGGGCGTCAAAATACGCCTTCCCCGGCCAGGGCCCCTCCGCCAAGTAAACCCCATTGTACTCCAACAAGGAACCCTTGCGTAGGTGCACCTCGGCAATCGACTCGTTGTAGCTGACCAGCGTCCGATAGTAGTTGCTCTCGGCGTCGGCCAGCGTCCGCTGCGCCTGCAAGAGCACGTCCAGGGTGATCTTTCCCGTATCGTAGGCGGCCTGCACCGCTTCCACTTCGCGCTGGGCCGCCATGCGGCGGTTGAAGTTGGTCTCGGTCAGCGCCAGGTTCGATTCCATGTCGCGGATGGCGAAGGCCACCTGGTGCGACACTTCCAGCTCCTCGTCCTGGAGCTTGGCCTGTTCCCGGACCACCGTCAGTTGCGCGTTGCGGACGTTCGACATTTCCTTGCGGAAACCGAGGGGCACGTTGGCCTTGAAACCCAGTTCCCAGCTCTGGTAATCGCCGTGGAACATGCTGTGGAAGGCGCTGTCGATGGTGGCGTCGCCGGTGGCCAGCACCGGGTCCGGGCCCATGCCGCTCCAGGTGTACTGGGCCACGAGGTCCAGGCGCGGCTTCAGGTAGTTCTTGGCCGCGGTCAACGCCAGTTCGCCCTGCTTGACCCGCCAGCGCTGGCGGCGGAGTTCGACGCTGCGGCAGAGGGCCTCGGTGTGGGTCTCCGTCCAGTCGAAAACGACCTTGCCGGTGGTGGGCTCGTCGGCCGGCTTGATCAGCCGCCCGTCGGTCGCCGCCAGCCCCATGATGTAACGCAAACTGGCCTCCGCTTCGTACAGGCTTTTCAGGGCGGTCTGGACGGTGCTGAGGAAGAGGAAGTACTGTTCGCGGGCCTGGGCCTCCTTGTCGGCCTCGCCGCCGGCGGCGCCGACGACGTAGAGGGCGTGAATCCGCCGCCAGGTCTCCAAGGCGCTGTCGCGCCCGGCCTTGGCGGCGTCGAGGTTGCGGTAGGCGAAGTACAGTTCCCAGTAGCTGCGTTCCACGTCGTAGACCAGGTTCCGCACCTGGGTCTCGAAGTCGGCCAAGGCGATGTCGGTATTTAGCCGCGCCAGCACGACGCCGTTGTTGATGCCGGGTGTGGCGCCGGGGCCGGCGATGCGGTTGAACTCGACCCCCGCCCCCTGCAGCAACGGCTGGCTGACTTGCACCTGGACGTTGGCGGTCCAGTCGGCGGGAAACGCCCGCGTGCTGTTGTCCATGTCGTAGCCGATCGTGTTGGTGACCGAGTAGGTGGCGCCCGTGGCCGAGGTCTTGGTCACTGACGTCTGGAACTGCCCCGTCTCTTGCAGGAAATCCTGCGGGCTGAAGGAGGAGAAGAAGGGCGAGACGTTCTGCGGCGTGTGGTTTCGGTCCCAGACCAGGGTGGTGGCCCATTGGGCGTCGAACAGCGCCAGGGCCGCTTCCACGCCGGGGGCCCCCGTCGTTCCCGGCCGCACGCTGCTCTCGGCCAGCGCCGGGTCGTAGATCGTGGGCACGATATCCGGTTGCTGGGTAATGAACGTCGGCGGACCGTTGACCGGGCCGCTGGGAGAAACGAACGACTGCGGACTGCTCAGGGCGCCGCCGAGGGAGCGAATCACCTTGCTGTTTTCCAGGGCGTTGCGGACGGCGTCTTCCAGCTTCAGGTTCCAGACCGTGACGTTCTCCATGTTCTCCAGCGACAGCGGTCGGAGGGCCCCTTGGACCTCGCTGGGCGGCCGCTCGTTGAGGTCCGGCTGCTCGATCTGGGTCGCCAGGTCGATGTAATGCGACAGCTCCCCGTTACGGTCGGGGTTGAAGTAGAAGGGCTGCTGCGGCGTGCATCCGGCCAGAAGGGCCGCGATGAAAAGGGCAGTCCCTGCGGTGACGGCGAGGCGTGTGAACATCAACTGCGCTGCTCGGTGCGTGTGCCTTTGCACAGCCGCCTCCTTGCGAGGCGACTGGCGATGCCAGGAAAGGTAAACCGCCGCTGAGCTCGAATACGCGTCGTTGGGTGGAACTCCCGCGCCGTTCGAGCCGTGATCGGGTTAAAAACCCCCCTGGCCGGCACTCGTCACAGGCACGCGCAAAGTGTGCGCCCCCAGGACCGAGTGATCGGCAGAGAGGATATCGGCACTGGGGACGGCAAATCTTGACGATTTTACGCGACCGGCAAGCACAACATGGTCAGCGTATATTGCCGCGATACCCCAGATTTACACGCCCGCGTGGGGAACGAGTGGGCCGTGTGCATCCCGGAGCCGAAAAGCCCCCGGACTGCGTCCGGGGGGCGATTACAGGTTGATGGGCCCGTCGCCGTCGCCGCGGTTCATATGCAAGTCGCCGCGGCCGATGTCCCGCGATTGGAAGAGGCGCGTCAGGTCGGGAGACGAGGCGAAGAGGAAGTTGGACGGCCCGCGCAAGAAACCGCAGCCTTGCAGGGCCTTGCCCCAGGCGGCATGGGCCTGGTTGGAGACGATCAAGTCGACGCCCTGGGCCTCCAGGAAAGCGCGGGCACAGTGGATGACTCGGCCCGCCTCGGCCGGCGGCGCGAAGCAATCAACGATCGATCCCAGCCGCACGTTGCCGAAATAGTTGTGGCCGGCAAGCGGCGAATTCAGGAGCACGGCCCAGCCGATCAACTGCTGCCGCCGCGCGAACTCCAGGCGAATGAACTTCCGCTCATCCTTGGGGTAGAGGATTTTCAACGTCGGATGATCGCGGTACGGAGAGACGCCGTACTGGCCGCGATGGGCGCTCCAAAGCGCGTCGGTCGCCTCGTGAAACTCATCGACTTCGGCGACGGTCACGGCGGGGTCCGGCTGGATGCAGCGGCCACGGGCCGCCTGCACGGTCTTGACGGTCAGCCAGCCCAGCCCGCTGAAGGCCAGCGCGTCCAGGAGCGTTCGGCCGAGCGGGCCACGGCGGAGGTAGCGGATGTTGCGGAGGAAGGTGAAGGGGTGCGTGATGCGGAAGAAGAAGGGCACGGGGAAGAGGTTCCAGCCGGCGGCCCGCAGCAACTGCGGCATCGCCTCCTGGAAGCCGCCCATGCCCATCGCGATTAGCAAGGGTTGCCTCTTCAGGGCGTCCAACAACAACTGCGGGCCGACGGCCACGTAGCGGCGGTCGATCGAGCCTTCCGAGATAGGCAACTGAAGGTCGCCCCACTCGATGGTCTCGCCTTGGAGCGAGACCTGGCGGTGTTTGAGGATATAGGCCCCGCGGACCGTCGCCTCGTCATCCAGGGCGAGATACTGCTCCTGGAAGATTTTTCTGCCGGGGAGTTTGGGCAGCCATGCGGGCCGCGGCGAGGCGGGGAAGAGCGACTCCACGCCGCCGGCGCGGATGCGGTCGTTGAAACGCACGACCGAGTCGACCATGGCTTCTGTATATTCCGTGATACGAATCGGCATGGCGATCCACGCGGCGGGGAGGCGCCCGTTTTCCGGCGGCAATCCGCCGATCTCGCCCCTTGTTTATACCTTAAAATCGGCGCGCCAGCCACCATCGGCCAGGGGCCTAGCGGAGTGATTCACGTTGCTGGGGATGGATGCCGTGCCAGGGCTGTGCCGGCCCTGCCACGTGCGGCGATGGCACGACAGCGCGGCGGTCGCGGTCGTGGCACGCGGCGGCCTTGGCCCGGGCCCGCTGCAGCACGCGCTTCTCCAGGAGGTGCCAAGATGCGTAGGCCAGGACGGCGGTGGCCGGCGTCGCCAGCAGGAAAAGCGGCAGCGGCGCGATCCTGGGCCAGAGCCCCACGATGCATTGCTGAATCGGAAACGCGTACACGTAGAGACCGTAGGACGGGTCGCCGAAACGCGCGGCGTAAGCCAAGGGGCCCACACGCGCAAAACCGAGGAAGAGGACCACGTAGGGAACGGTGAGCAGTTCCACCAGGGAGCACGCCGGCGTCCGCCAGGACGCCGCCCAGACCAGCAGCGCCGCGACGGCCAGCGTCCGCGAGCGGGGAATCGCCGCGCGGTAGACGAAGAACATGGCCCCCAGCAGGAAATGAAAGGCGCAGAGAAAAGACGCCTGCACCGGCAAGTAGCAAAGCACCTGCGTCTGGTCCTCGGGCAGCCAACGCCACTGGACGAAGAACATGGCCACCGCCAGCAGCGGCAAGGCCGCCCCACGCAGTCGCCCCAGCCGCCACGCCGCCGCGGCCAGCAGCGGCAGGAGAAGATACATGTAGACTTCGACCGTCAACGACCAGAGCGAGCCGTTGACGACGTTGGGAAAGGGGCGCGTTTCGAACACGCCGGGCAGGGAGTGATGAACCTGGTACAAGGTCAGGTTGTGCCAAAGATAACCCCAGGTCTTTCCGCGCGTCAGATAATCCGCCAGGGACAGCCGCGTCGTCAAGGGGCCGACGACCAGCGCGGCGAAGAAGACGGCCGCCGCCAGGCCGGGAAGGATGCGGGCGATTCGCTTGCGGGCGTAGCCGCCCAACGACGGCGTCTCCTGGTAGCTCTTGGCGATCAGAAACCCGCTGATGGTGAAGAAGATGAAGACGCCCAGGGAACCGAGCGTCAGCGTTCGGGTGGCCCACAGGCCGGGCTCGCTCCCGTGCACGGCGGAAATCGCGAAGCAGTGGCTGAGGATCACCAGGCAGGCCGCGGAGATCCGCAGCAAGTGAAAGCCATTGTCCCGCGAATTGGCACACTGACCGAAGGCCACCATGGCGGCCATGCTAATCGAGGCGGGCGCGGCGGTCCAGGTCATTTTCCCGGCGGCGGTGGGGCGGGCCGCGCAATGGCCGCCGACTCGGCCGAGCAGACCTGTCCGGGTTGGGGGTCATCTGGGGGGTGTAACCGGACAGGGTGGCCGTGAACGGTTACGTCTTGGCAATCCTAGCTGCGCTGCGACGTCAACCATCCAACCACTCGTCTGGCCACTCTCCTCATGGTGAGGCGCCGAGCGCCGTTGCTGGGGGCCTGTCCAAGAGTGACTTCGCTTTCTTGCCTGGAGGGGCTTCTAATCCGCTCGAATAGAATGCGATCCTCTTCCGAAGATTGTCGTGAGATGGCCGCTTTGGACTCCAGTTCGCCGATCCGCTCATCCTGCTTCTGCAAGATGTGCAAGAGGATCGGGACGAGCTTCTCGGTCGTCAGCCCGCCGTAGGGTTGGAAAGGCTCGTCGGGCGAAGGCCAGGGCTCGCGAAACAGAACGCCGTCGGCGCGTCCCAAGAATTCCCGTGCCACCTTGCGATTCGATTCCTCGCAGCGTTGCAATATCTCGATGCGGCGTGTTGCCGGAATCGCGAACGGGGAGAAGAATTGCCTGGCGAAGAAGGGGTCTTTTCCCAGGGCCTCCAGGAAGGCGTACATGGGCCGGGCGACGTGCGGCTCCGCGAACACGGAATTGTACATTCCCAGCATATCGTGCAGTTCCATGCTGTAGGAAACGTTCTCGCGGGGGAGTTCGAAATCGTAACCCGCTTGCGGAAGTCTCGCGGCACGGCAGAAGTCGCGGAGCAAATCGTGCTGGTGGAACTGTTCCTTTTCAAAGACCCTGACGACGACATTCTCGTTTCCGAACACCTCGCCCCACGGTTTGACAAGGGCATGATAATCCACGTCTCCGCCGCGGAGGTCCTGGAAATTGTCGCCGACCATCCGAACGAGCCAGTCGTCGAAGCCGAGGACTCGTCCGCCATAGGGTCGGCCCTTGATGTGTTTGTCCTTGACGCCCCACTGCAAATAGGCCGAGCGCAGGTAATGGTCCTGCCGTCGCAGATAGATGACGATTCGATAGTTGGCGGCCGGAAGCCAGTCGCGGAGGAGTTGGACGCAGTTCGCGTTCTTGACGAAGATGTACGCCGAGAGCGACTCGTGGCTCCAGACGACGCCAGGGGTTCCCTGTTCCTCGCTGCGCCGGTTCAACTCTTGAAGTCCGCACTTCAAGTGTTCCTCCTCCCAGAATCCATCTTCGTGCGGGTATAGCGCCAGGCCGTCGGGCGTGACGGCCAAAAAGCCATCGCGGCGGAAATGCTCGCGATTTCTGCGGAGGAACGATTGGATCGTCGTGGTCCCCGTTCGCCCGGTTCCTACGTGGAGGATAACTTGTTGGTAGGCCATGTTCACTTGTCCTGTTACGACGCCTTCGGTTCGCTTTCCCCAGGCAGCGCGCTGCCGGGAAACAATCATCCGTGGAGTTGGTTCCCGGAGGGTTTCAGCCGCTGCCGCGTCCTTGGATGGTCGGCATAGTGTGGACGGTCATGGCCTCGCGGGGCCGATTCGTCGCCACCGTCGGGCCGGTGCGGTCGATCCGGGGAATCGACGCGTATTGCCTCGCTGACCGTTTCCGTCTTGCGCCTGGGGGCGGGGCTGTCGGCCGCCTCGCGAAAGACCTCGGCCCATTGGGCGAGCATTTCCTCGTAGGTGGGGAGCGCGGCGAGCACGCGGCGCGAACCGGCGCCCATCCGCTGCCGCAAGGCATCGTCGCCCACCAAACGTCCCAGGTGGGTGGCCAACTTCCCGATGTCGCCCGGCGCATAGAACAGCGCGTTGAGGTTCTCCCGGACCTGCTCGGGGATGCCGAATACCGGCGTGGTGACGATGGGCAAGGCGTGGGCCATCGCCTCCGCGAGGACGCGGGGAGCGCTCTCGATGCGCGACGAGCAGACCTTGATGTCGGCGGCGCGATAGTAGGGGCTGATGTCGGCGGCGTCGTGCACGATGCGGACACGGTCGTGGAGCGGTTTGGGAAGCTGTGCCACCAGGTCGTGGAGCCCGCGGTTGTATTCGTCCCCGGGGCGCCCGGCGCCGACGATGAAGCATCGCAGCCGCGGCCAGAGCGCGGCATCCATTGCGGCCAGCGCCTGGGGCAGGTCGTGTTGCCCCTTGCGCGAGCAGACGGTGCCCACCAGCAGGATGCACACCTCGCCGTCGGCCAGTCCGAGCCGTGCGCGGGCGGAGGCGCGATCCCAGCGCGCGGCCGACGCCTCGATCTGAGGCCGGTTCAGGCCGTTGTAGATCACGGTGAACGTCTTGCGCGAATCCAGCGCGCTCCAGGCGCGGCGCGTCGCTTCGGCGACGAAGACGATCCGGTAGGGGAAGCGGAAGCATTCGTAGGCGCGGTGGCGGAGGGGCTCGGCGAGGAACTGGAAATAGGTTTGCCAGGGCTCGCTTTCGTGCACATTCCAGAGAGAGGGCAGGCCGGCCCGCTGGGCGGCCGCGACGGCGAAATAGCTCATCAGCGTGTTGCCGTGGACGACTTCGATTTCCTGCTCGTGAAGGAACCCGGCGAACCTGTCCAACGACAGATCAAACGCCCCCTCGCTAAAGACGTCCGCCGCGGGTGATTTCCGTACGATGACGGGGATGCCCGCGCGGGCATAGGCGTCGGCCAGGGGGCCGCTGTCGGGGCTGTAGACGACCGGGTCCAGCACCCCTTGCTCCTTGAGCCCGACGGTCAGTTCGAGCAAGGCAATGGGGGCACCTTCCAGATTCAGGTTGTGCGAGCACAGCAACGCGCGGATCGGCGTCGTGCGCGGATGGGCCAGGCGTCGCGGCTGAATCTCGAAGCGGTCGTTGTCCAAGGAGAGGTTGGGGTTATACCAGGGATCGACGCGCCCGGCATACTTGCGGCGGAAGGCAGCCACCTCGTCGGGATTGTCCTCGGGACGGCTGCATCCCTCGAATCGGCTGTATCCCTCGAAGTGGATCAACTCCGCGCCGGCACAGTACACGCAGCGATAACCGCGATCGACCAGGCGATAACCGTAGTCGATGTCGTTGAATCCCACGGGGAACTCTTTCTCATTGAACCCGCCCAACTCGAGAAACAGGCGCCGGGGCGTGAGCAGGCAGGCCCCCGTGACCGCCGAGTAGTTGCGCGTCAACGCGGCATGAGAGAGATAGCCCCGATCCCAGGGAGGGAAGAACTTGAAGGCATGGCCGATCAGCCCGCGAAACAGCCCGTGCACGATCCCCGCGTGCTGAAGACGACCGTCGGGGAACAAGAGCCTCGCGCCCACCGCTCCCACGCCGGGCATCTGCGCGAACCCCATCATCCGGCTCAGCCAACGCGGCTCCAAGACTTGGGTGTCGTCGTTGAGAAACAGAATGTAGGGCGCATCGATCTGCTCGACGGCACGATTGTTGACGTGGGCATAGTTGAAGCTGGGACCGTTGTTGCCGATCCGCAACACGCGGGCATCCACCTCGGCCAGGTAACGCAGCGTCGCCGGATCGTCGCTGGAGTTGTCGGCGATGACGACGCGGAAGTTGCGGTAGGTCGTCGAGCGCAGCGCCTGCACGCAGTTTTTGAGGATCTCCGCGTGGTTGCGCGTGGGGATCAGGATGGCCACCTCGGGGCCCGTATCCGCGAAGTCGTGCTGGGAAATCCCGCAGCACGGCGCCCAGGCCGGCGGGGTCACTTGGGAAGCGATGCCGCGGCGGCGCAGGGCATCCTCGACGGCCCGGCGGCCGGCCTCGAAGGCGGCGGGCTTGGTAGTCACCGAGTGGGCCATCGAACCGGGAATCGCCCGCCAATGGTAAAGGATCCGCGGGATGTGCCCCACGTGCCGCGCCCGCTGCGTGGCGCGGAGCGCGAAGTCGTAGTCTTGCGAGCCATCGAACTCCGTGCGCGTCCCGCCGAGCTCCTCGAACAACTCCCGCCGCACCATGAGAAGATGACCCATGTACATGTACGACAGCAGCAATTCCGGCGACCAATCCGGTTTGAACTGCGGTTCAAAGTGGATTCCATCGCTGCCGATTTTGTCATCGTCGGAATAGAGAAAATCGGTGTCCGGACGCTCCGCGACGTACAAGGCCATCTCCGCCAACGCGTCCGGAGTCAGTTCATCGTCGTGGTCGAGGAAGGCGAGGAAGTCGCCCTTGGCCAGGGCCGCCGCCGCGTTGGTGGCCCCGGCAATGCCGAGATTCACCGCGTTGCGGCTGACGTGGATGCGATGGTCGCTTTCGGCGTGGCGGGCGAGGCAGTCCAGGATGCCCCGATCCGGGCTGGCATCGTCGGCGATGCACAGTTCCCAATCGCCGTAAACCTGTTGCTGGACGCTCTCGATGCTTCGTTCCAATACCGGAATCGGCGGCGCGTAAACGGGCATGACGACCGAGATCCGCGGCAGCCGTCCCCGCGCCCGAGCAAGCCGGACGCGAAGCCGTTGGGCATCGACGGGCCTCCAGGCGTTCAGTTCCAGCCATACTTGATACGGATCCTGGGAACGCAAAAAAGCAGGCGCCTGTCTCTCGCTCAACTCGGAGACGCGCCGTCGAAGGGCACGGCGGCCTTTCGCGTACAGTTCCGCGAATCGCCCCTCGAACAGAAGTTGCGCAGCCCGCACGGCGTAGTGCCAAAGGCCGCGCCGCGGCTGGAACGAGGGCGGCGGGAAATCCCCGGTGTGCGGGTGCTGGGAGCGGGACGAAATCGGGAAACGGAGCCGGCTCCTGCCAAACATGACGAATACACCCTCCCTGGCCGCTCTCCTCGCCATTCTAAGATGGGAAGGATATTGAATCCGCGGCGTCAGGTCAAGATCGTTTTCTCCCCGAATTGGGGGCTTGAAGGAAGCGGCAGTTGATGTTGACCGCTGCTCGCAGTGCCTGTACCATGGCGGCCGAGCGATGAGTAAGATGAGTAAGCTGGGTTGACCCCCTGAGGCGAGTTCGTGTGCCGGACAGGCGGGGCGTCTGTGCGGCCGTGCAAAAGGAGATGGACCCATGGTTCCGGGCACCGACTCGCTGGTTCGCTTGGGGCAGGCAGGTTTGTTTTCGGCATTGCCCAGCACGACGGGCAACCATGGGGGAGCGGTTTCCGCCGTGGAACCCCAGCGGCAGTCGCAATCCAACAAGGTCCTGGCCGCGGTTGCCGTGATCACGCGCACGAAGGACCGGCCGCTGCTGTTGAAGCGCGCCCTGGAGAGCGTTTGCCGGCAGACCTTCAAGGACCTGGTTTGGGTCGTCATCAATAACGGCGGCGCCGAACACAGTGGGGTCGATACCGTGGTCGCCGAGGCCAGGGCGGCCGGGACTGAAGCCGTCGCGATCCACTGCCCACAGTCTCTAAGCATCGAGGCCGCCTCGAACCACGCCATCCACGCCGTCCAATCACGCTATATCGTCGTCCACGACGACGACGACTCCTGGCAACCGACCTTCCTCGAGCGCACCACCAGTTTCCTGGACGACAATCCCTCTTATGGCGGCGTCATCACGCATGCGACAGCCGTTACAGAAACCCTCACCCCCAAAGGCGTCGAGGTCGTGTCCTCGCGCCCCTTCAACAGCGATCTTGCCCACCTGTACCTCGTCGAAATGCTGGAGGCCAACAGATTCCCCCCCATCTCGTTCTTGTTCCGAAGGGACGCCTACGTTGCCGTCGGTGACTTCGATGACATGCTTCCGCCGCTGGCCGACTGGGAGTTCAACGTCCGCTTCATGCAAAAGTACGATATTGGCGTGATCCCCGAGCTTCTCGCCAACTACCATTGGCGGGTGGAGGGGCAACAGGGCGGCGTTTACGGCAACACGGTCGTCGCCGGACACTCCCAGCACCTGGCCCTGGATGTAGTGATCCGGAATCGGATGCTGCGCCGCGACCTGGAAGCAGGCCGGTTCGGTCCGGGTTGCATGATGTCGCTGTTGCGGTGGCAGCGGCGGATGCTGGACAGGCAAGGGGCGACGGTCAAACTGGAGGCGATGGTCACCCAGGAGGCGGCGGCCACCCGCGAGGCGCTGGCCAGGTGCGAGGCGCTTGCCAGGCAAGTGGTGATGTCCTCTCCAGCCGGCTTGGCGAGACGAACGCTGGCCCGTTTTCCGCTCTTGGGTCGGCTGCTCCGGCCTCCCTTCCGATGGCTAAGGGCAGTTGTCCTGGGGCCACCGTAGACCCCCAGGAAAATCCACCCGCGGCCACGGTTCGCGGGAGATTGGCTGCCGTGCAGCGGCCCGGAGGGAAGCCCCGGTTGACGTTGACAACTCGCGTGCATTGGCGGTACGATTGCCCGACAATGATCCCCCCCTCGCGGAAGAACTTGCGTTGAAGAACTACTTGACCGGCGTCTGGCGGCTGCGCTACTTCTGGCTGTCGCTGGTGCAGATCGATCTGCGGAGCCGCTATCGCGGTTCGTTGATCGGCATGGGCTGGTCGCTGTTGCACCCCCTGGCCATGACGGCCGTCATCTGCACGGTCTTCACCACGATCTTCAAGACCAGCGTCCCCAGCTACGGCCCCTTCCTCCTCGTCGGCCTGACCACCTGGAACTTCCTTACGACCGCGATGAACGAGGGTTGCCAGTCCTTCTTCCGCAACGAATCGTATATCCGGCAGCAACCCGCCCCGCTGGCGATCTATCCGCTGCGCGTGGTCTTGGGGGCGGGCGTCCACCTAGTCCTGGGACTGCTGGTGGCGATCGTCATCTCCTGGTGCTTCCACGGCTTCGTCAATCTCGCCGCGCTGCCGGCCCTCCTGCCGGCGCTGGCAATGCTCTTCATCCTGGGCTGGTCGCTGGCGATTCTCATGGGCGTCGTCAACGTCCTGTTCCAGGATACACAACACCTCATGGAGGTGTTGCTGCAGGTCCTCTTCTACCTGACTCCGATCATCTATCCGCCCCAGTCGTTGCGAGGCTGCCACCTGGGTTGGATCATCGCCATGAACCCCCTTTCCTGGTTCTTCGACCTGATCCGCCAGCCGATCCTTGCCGGGCAGGCGCCGCCGCTAAGACTCTACGCGACCGCTGCCGTCGCTGCGTTGGTTGCCGCCGCTGCCGCCGGCCTGGTATTGTCGCGCATCGAGCGCCGCATGATCTTCTACCTCTAACCAGGACCCCAACACCGAGCATCTGCCTGGCGTGATCGTTCCCGAGGCATTGTCCCCACCTTCGTCCCGTAGAACGTCCGACATCGACCGCGAGACTGCCGCCCATGACCGTGATCAGCCTGGAAAATGTCGGCTTGGTTTTTCACGTGCGGCGTCACGGGCGGATCAGCCTGAAAGAATATCTGCTCCACGGCTTCTTCCGCCGCCGCAAGGAAAACTCGTTCGAGGTCCGCGCCTTGGAAGGGATCGACCTGCGGATCGGCGAAGGGGAGCGCGTGGGCATCATCGGTCCCAACGGCGCGGGCAAGAGCACGCTGTTGAAACTGCTGGCCGGAATCTATCCGCCCGCCAGCGGCCAATGCACGGTCCGCGGAAAAATCAGTTCGCTCTTCGAGCTTTCCCTGGGTTTTGAACCGGACGCCAGCGGCTGGGACAACATCAGGTACCGCAGTTACCTCCAAGGAGAGACGCCGCGCTCGATCCGCGCCAAAATGGACGACATCGCCGCGTTCAGCGAGTTGGGCCAATTCCTCGATATGTCGATCCGCTACTATTCGTCCGGCATGTTGGTTCGCCTGGCGTTCGCCATCGCCACGGTCATCGAGCCGGAGATCCTGCTGCTGGACGAAGTGCTGGCCGCCGGCGACGCCGCCTTCCAGATCAAGGCCCGGCAGCGGATGCGCAACCTCATCTCTTCCGCCCGCGCCGTCATCATCGTCAGCCACGACCTGTCGACGATCGGGACGCTTTGCGAGCGGGTGCTGTGGTTGGATCACGGCCGGATCCGCATGGACGGCCCGGCGGAAAAAGTGATCGCCGCCTATTGCCAGCCCCGCCCCGAACCGGGACAATTGCAGGCGGCGTAGTTCCCCGTCTCCGACCCCCCGCCGCTGCCATGAAAATCCTCCACATCCGCGCGCTGGCCATTCCCGACGTCAAGGTGGTGCGGTTCGCCCGCTTCCGCGATTCACGCGGCTACTTCACCGAGTCCTTCCGCCATAGCGACTTCCAGACGCATCCGGACGCGGGGTGCTTCCAGGGCGTCCAGTTCGTGCAGATCAACGAGAGCTATTCCCGCCCGGGGACCCTCCGCGGCCTGCACTTCCAATGGAACCCGCAGATGGGCAAACTGGTGCGGACCGTCGCCGGACGTATGGTGGACTTCGCCTTGGACATCCGCAAGGGCTCGCCCTTTTTCGGCCACGTCATCGCCTACGACATGCCCTCGACCGCCGAGCAGTCCTACGGCGAGTGGATCTGGGTGCCGCCCGGATTCGCCCACGGCAATTTCTTCCCGCAGCGGACGCGGATCGAGTATCTTTGCAGCGGCCAGTGGAGTCCGGGCTGCGAGGCCGGCATCTCGCCGCTGGCCGCCGACCTCGATTGGTCGCTCTGCGACGGCAAGTGCAAGGCGCTGTTGGACGCCGCCGCCGCGGGGAAGCTGCTGATTTCCGACAAGGACCGTGCCGGCCTGACGCTTGCGCAATGGCGCGACGATCCCCGCGCGGAGAATTTTCTCTACGGCCAGGTGTAGGTTCTGGAGGCCCGCTGCTGCGGCCCCCGCGCATGAGAACGCCGCGCCGGGAGAGCCCGGCGCGGCGGTTTGTTTTTCAGGGGCATGCCGCCCGGAGCGCTAGGACTTGGCGGCCTTGGAGGGCTTCTCTTTCTCGTCCGAGGAGGATTTCGCCTTCTCGGCAGCCGCGTCCGCATCGCTGGACGCCACGCCCTCGTTGATGAACTGCTCGACCGCCTCGACCGTCTGGCCGCCGACGAGCACCTGGCGGGTCCAACCATCGGGCGTCTTGCGGTACATCACCAGTTGAGGCACCGGGCCGCCGCCGATCAGCTTGTCGGCCAACTCGCGGTCCCGATCCGGGTTGACCATGGCAAAGGCCACCTTCCTCAGCAGGCCGCGCTTGCGGACCTGGGGAATCACCGTCTTCTTCATCACCTGGCACGGCGCGCACCATTCGGTGCTCACCATCACGACCATCGGCTTTCCGGTCTCCATCGTGGCCTGGTGGGCCGCCGCGTAGCTGTCCGCATCCGCCGCTCCCCATGCGCTGCCGCAGAGGGCCAAGAACATCAACCCGCTCATGAGACTCTCCTTGATTTCCTTAGGGGGCAATAAGGAAAACCCTGCGTGGTTTTCCCAGGTGTGCGATAGGTACTAGTCTAACCGCCCGCTGCCAAGATGCAAGGGACGGGGAAGAGCTAACGATAAAATAAACTGGGCATTTTTGTGCCCCCTCCCGCTGCGATGCGCGTGCCTGACGCCAGCGTGGGACCCGCGCTGACCCCCTCGATGGCGGCCAGGTACGCGCAAGTGCCGATATTCCAAAAACTTCCGTATGCGGACGATTGAGTCCACCACCGCTTGACCGATATAATCTCGATGTGCGGGGCCAGGACGTCTTGCCCGTGCCGCGACCGGCGGCGGTGGACCTCTGCTACCCCTATCGGAGCCCGGCAGCCCCGGCTGCAACAATTCATATAAATCATTTGCCCTGCACAAACCGGCAGACCACGGCGTTACCGAGAACACATATAAATCATCCGCCCTGTGCAAACCGGCAGACCGCGATGCTACCGACAACCCATGAAGATCATCCGCCCTGCGTAAACGGCAATCCGCCATGAAACTCCGTGTCGGCGTCATCGGCCTGGGAGACGTGTGGCAGCAGCGCCACGCCCCGGCGCTGCGCATGTTGGCCGATCGGTTCGAGGTGCGGGCGGTCTGCGACCAGGTGGCCCACCGGGCCCAGCAGGCAGCCGCCGAGTTCAACGCCGCGGCGGTGGACGGGTATCACGCGCTGACGCATCGCGAGGACCTGGACGCGGTATTGATCCTCTCCCTCCAGTGGTATGGGGCGCTGCCCATCCTGGCGGCGTGCGACGCGGGCAAGGCGGTCTATTGTGCCGCGGGCATGGACCTGGAGCTGGCCGAGGCCGAGGCGGTCAAGCAGCGGGTCGAGGAGGCGGGGATCGCCTTCATGGCGGAATTTCCCCGCCGCCATGCCCCGGCGACCTTACGGCTGAAGGAGTTGATCGCCACCCGGCTGGGCGCACCTTGCTTGCTGTTTTGCCATCAGCGGAGTGTGGCGGACATGCCGCGGTCCACGCCGCCGCACCCCGGACAGCGGCTGCCGGCGACCCGGCACCTCGTCGAACTGGTCGATTGGTGCCGCTACGTGGTGGATCGCGAGGCCCGCCGGGTCTTTGGCGTGATGCACGCCGCCCAGTCGGACCCGGGGCAGGAAGATTACCAGATGATGAGCCTGGATTTCTCTCCGCCGGAGTCTCCCGCCGGGGGGCCGGTGGCGCAGATCAGTTGCGGCCGCTATATTCCCGCCGATTGGCAGGAGGCCATCACCTATCGTCCCTTGGCCGCCTTGCAGGTTTCCTGCGAGCGCGGCATTGCCTTCGTGGATCTCCCCTCGACGCTGGTCTGGTTCGACGAGGCCGGCCGGCACCAGGAGTCGTTGGACGCCGAGCGCCCGGTGGCCGAGCAGTTGCTGACGCAGTTTCACCGCGCGGTCACCAGCCTGGTGCGGAAGACCAGCGACCTGGAAGACGCCTACCGGGCGCTCTGGATCGTCGAGGAGGCCCGCCGCAGCTACCTCCAGGGGCGGCGGGTGGAATTGTAGGGCGGAGGGCGGAGGGCGGAAGGCGGAAGGAAGAGCGAGTGGCGAGCCGCGGGGTTTATCCCCGCGGTTGCGTCGCGCAACCGTGTGCCCTGGTTTTCCAAGCCCACCGGCTGCGTCCGGTGGGTCAAAGAAACCGAGTTGCCTCCGCCATCTTTCTCACTTCCCCTGCATCTGCCGGTGTGCGTTGCGGAGCCGCCGCAGGTCCCAGATCGTGGTCTCAAACCGCGGCGGTGTGTACGTCGCCGGCGCCGGCGCCCACGCACCGCCCCCGAACACCCGCAACGTCAGCATCCGCTTGCCGTCGGAAAACGAAACGCCGCAAAACGACGCGTAGTCTTGCCCATCGTACTCCTCGTGGCGTCCTGCCATGAGTGTCTCCCCGCTGGCCGTGTCCAACAGCAGCAGGCCCATTCCCATGCCATCGGCCAAGGCCACCACGCCGCGGTCGCGGGAGCAGCCGAGCACGCGGAACGAGTCGAGCACCATCCACGCGCGGGGCGGCACCGGGCAAAGCGACTGGCAGCGGCCGTCGTCGCAGTTGCAGACCATGAGCTTGCCGCCCGCCACGGCCATCAGCCGCCCATCGGGCGTGATGTAGCCGCCATCGAGCGCGCTGCTCCTGTGATCCTTGTCAAGGGCCAGGGGGAGGCGGCTGTCCAGGGCCCAATCGCGGACCTGCTTGTTCCCTGCGATGTCCCAGGCCCGAAAGTGCCCCGCGTCGTCGACCCAAAGCAACCAATCTTTTTCCTGGCGGACCGCGGTGAGGCACGGGGTCCAAGTATAATCTGAAGTATGATCTGAAAAGACGCGGTGTACGCGGCCTATGGGGCGCGGCCAGAGGGCGGCTGCTTTCCCCGCCAGGGGGTCGTGGCAGGTGCCGAAGGGTATCGTGACGCGGCGCACAAGGGCGCCGCTTTTCGTGTCCCACTGGCGGTATTCGCAGGCGACCGGCGCCGACTGCGGCGGATTGCGCCCCGACTCAGACCGCATCCACATCGCGAAGAGACGCCTGTTATCGGCGGAAAAGGTCGCGTGGAAACTGTTCTCGTCGAAGAGATTCGACTTCGCCTCAACGGGCAGCCTGCGGACCGCCCCGGTGGCCGTGTCGTAGAGTTCGATGTCAACAAGCCGGAGCGGGTGCGCAGTCGTTCTTTCCACCACCGCTTTTCGGAGCAGGGCGACGCTCATCCCGTCGTGGGAGACCGCCACCGGCACGGCGGGCAGCCCGCGCGTGGCCCCCGAGACAACGTCGCAGAGCCACCCGTCCACGTCTCCGCTCAGCACGACGAGGCGGCCATCGGAAGAAAACTGGACCCCATCCGCGTAAGATGGGCTGTCAACCTGTTGAATGGCCCCCAGCGGCAACGGCCGCCCCCGGCTGTCGGTCGACAGACGCACCGGCACAAGGATCGGCTCGCCGACCACCAGCGGTGTCGACGCGGTCAAGTAAAGGGCAACGCCGCCGGCGTCCGACGGTGTCTGGTCGAGATGGAGCCCAAGTTCCACGGTGATCCGCGATTGCCGCGGATCGAGAGTCGCCGCCTGGCGAAGGTCACTGCCGTCCAGGGGGACGGCCTGCTCGCGGGCATCGCAGATCAAGCGGCCGGAGAACAGTTTTCCGATTTTCTCCAACTGGGGCGGCGGCCCGTCGTAGCCCAGCGTGATCCGCACCCGCCTGGCGAGCCCGGCCGGCGGGTTGCACTCCGGCGGCAGCTCCTCGACGCCGATCACCCAGCAGACGGTCGGTCTGGTCGGCGACCTCAGCCAAGGCATGGACCGCCACGCCAGCAGGGCGTAGCCCACCAGGATGGCAACCCAGATCAGGAGTCGCAGTCGTCGTTTCACGTTACTTCCCGATGGTCGAGCCATTACTCGGCTTTCCGCTCGCCGGCGAGGGACCGCCAGCGGCGCCGCCCGGAGGCCCGACGCGCTTCGGGCAGACGTCGCGGACGTTGCTCGCCGGGCCAAGAAACATCCAGACGCAAGTCACGTTGCCCTGGCCGTCGACACACCGCAATAGTCGCAAGGGATGGCCCGGTGTGACGCGATACGTTTCTCCCGGCCGGACCAGCCAGACCGGGGCTTGCCAGGGAGGGGCGATCCCCAACGACGAGGCCGGCAGGGTGATATCGCGCGCGCCGCATTGGTGCGAATTGCCGAAACAGCAACTCTGCGCGATCGGCTTGCCGTCGTCGGTGAACTCTTCCCACTGGAGCTCGACCGAGCCGCTGCATCGCGTCACCCGGAAGTCGATTACCGGCGCGCCAAACGGATCGAAGACCACATGCGCGAATGTCAGATCGACATACGATGGCGGGGTCGCCCAACCGAGCACCAGTGTCGTCGCGAGCATCACCAGGAACAGCGTGCTCAGGCCGAACTGGAAGGGCTTGCGAGGCTGCGTTCGCCATGCCTGGCGGCCTGTGGCGTTGTCGCGGGCCGCCCGCTCGCACCGCGGGCAAACCAGGGCCTCCGCCGGGATGGGCTGCCCGCAGCCCAGGCACTCCGTCCCCTGCGGCGTTTCGGCGGGCAACCCGGCATCCGCGCGGTCGTCTGGCACGACGGAACCTCCCGCAAGGTCTTCGATCCGACTCCATGACCGAGATTGAATAGCCGCCGGTGAGTCTACGCCCCGGGAACCCGGAAAGCAAGAGTCTGCTTTGCCCTTGCCACAGGCTGGGGGCTATTCCGGGTCGCCCAGTTCCGCCAGCCAGGCGCGGATCTCGTTGTCGTACTCGCTGGCCAGGTCGCTCTTGATCAGTTGGCGATGGAAGCTGGCGGCGCCGTCTTTGAGCAGATCGGCCGCCTCGGCGCTGGGGAATCGCCGCATCGGGTCCGGGGCAATCAGCTTGCGGCAAAAGGCCATCAACAACTCGTTGCAGACGACCTCCTCGGGCAAGAGGTTCGGCAACTGCTGGGCCAGGCTCCGCTTCGCCTCGACCAACTCGCGGAAGCTGTTCAGTCCGGTGAAGGCAGGCACGCCGGCGAGCATCTCGATGAGCACGTAGCCGAGACTGGCCAGGTCGCTCCGCGCCGTGCTCTCGGCCCCGTCGAGCACCTCGGGCGCGGCGTAGGTGGGCGTGCAGGTCCGCCGCGCCGGCGGATTGCCCATCTCGAAGGCCGAGCCGATGTCGACGATCTTGGCGTTGCCCGTCCGCTTGATCATGATGTTCGAGGGCTTCAGGTCGCCGTGGACGATGCCTTCGCGGTGCAGGGCCGCCAAGGCCGCCAGGCACTCGCGGACGATGGCGATGGCCACGCCCGGCTTCATCCGCGGCTGCATGGGCCCGGCGGTGACCACCACCTCGTTGATGTACTTCCAGCGCTTGGTATTGACGCGGCGCTGGGCGCGGTCGAGCATCTCGCGGGTCAGCAGGCGGCTGAGGTCGTAGCCGTTGACCCATTCCATTTCCATCATGCGGATCCGCGAGCGATCCACCCAGTTGTGGACGTCCAAGAGGTTGTCTTGCTGGATCTGGGCGACGTGGGCGGCCACCTGGGCCATCCGCCCCATGGCGTCGTCATAGACGCGATCGTCTTCGTAGCGCTCCGGCGAGAAGATCTTCAGGGCCACGGGCAGGGTGAACTGGTCGGTGCCGCGCCGCTGGCTGAGGTACACCACGCCCTGGCCGCCCGAGCCCAGCAGCCGGAGCAATTGATGATGCTCCGTCCAGCTCAGGCGTTTTTCGTCCATCAGGGCCTGGTAGCGGGCCAGCAGGTCGTCGCTGCAGCGGACCGCCTGGTGTCCGCCCCAGGTGCGTGTGCCGCTTCCTTCCAGGAAGGTGGTGGTGGCCATGGTTCCGTCCTCGTCAATCCAGCGCGGGTGCCGTGATGGGATATGCCGCCCATCTTACCGGCAGGGGTAGCGGCCCGTAAAGGCCGATCCCAGGGCCAAAAAAATGAATTTAATGGGGAAAAATCTCTCCAAGGCGGGGGGCGCTGTGATATTTCACGGACCTCTGGCGGCAAAAATGCCTAACTCCCGGCCGATTGGTCCCCTCGCCGGTGCTTCATGGCCGCCCGGCTGATTTCCTCGACGCCCATGTCCGGCCACAGGTCCCGGTGCCAGCGGGTGTAGTCGAACGGCTCGCGTTGGATTAGCGCGATGAATTTCTCGGCTTGCACGTTGCCCAGGGCGGCGACCAATGCCCGAAAGCCGGCAGCCTTGATCTCGGTGTCGGTAAACATTACAGCACCTCAACAATGAACTGGGTCGGGTCCAGCACCACAATTCCGGGATATCCCCGCATTCTCTTTACCACGACATCGTCAGTCGTCAAGAAGAAATCGCAACCACCCGCCATGGCGCACGCCACGTGCAGGGCGTCCGCCGCACGTAAACCGCGTTTCGCAATCTCTTGGGCCTGGCCGATAATGGCGTCAGTCTCTTCCACATCGACCGCCGCCGTTGTTTTCCACGAGGCGACCACCTCACGTCGTTCCTCGAACGGATTGGCCTGGTTCTCGTGGTCGAGCATATACGACCATGCCAACTCAATTGCCTGATCCTTAATGCGTTGCTGGATCTCCAGCTTGGCCTCGGCCTCAAGGCGCACCCTCGCCTGCGACTGGTCGTCAAAGGGCCGGTTAAAGGAGCAATTGTCCAAGTAGACTCGCATCTACGATCCCCTCGCATTGAGCATACCTTGCCCACGCGGCCCAAACAACCCCCAAGCGGGGTGTGTTCTTGTCCGGGACCCAGCGAGTGCGTTCGCCGAAGAGCATGTTACTACGGAGTTGCTGCTAATCCAAGCCGAATCGGGTTGCCCGCGCCCATCCACAGATGCTTGTCGATCAGATCAAGCACGGTGACGCGAGCAAGGTCGCTTCCCGGCTGCGACCGGAGCATCGCCTCCAGGGAGCCTGTCGCCTTGCGGGCGGAATCGCGGTCCGCGTCAGAGCAAGATCGCCAGAGCGTTCGGTAGAATTGCAACATTGCGGGATAACCTGTTCCCGACGTATCCGTAAGCCGAGACGCCAAGAACGTTTGGCTTTCGGGCTGGTCGTCTCCGACAGCGAACAGGCTCCACATCCAAACCGAGTATGCGGCTTGCGAGTCGTAGATCACGAACAGGTCGGGAAACAGAAAGTGCAGGAACTTGGTAGCGAGCGAAAAAGGGCATTTCTGCCCTGATGCGCCAATTTCTACCAACGCCTGTGTAACGGTGTTACCGAGTGCTGGCACGCCGTCATCCGACAGGTCGAACAGGTTGAGGTTCGTTGCGTCCCTCGGGATGCGGTCAAGAATTGTGTTGCACGCCGGTCTGAGATGATCGGCCTTGTGTCGCGTGTTGTAGTAGCGGTTTAGTTTTTCAAACATCTTGATCGCTTTGGCGCGGTCCTCTCCTGTGCGGCAGCCAAGGGCTTGCCTCGCTTCAGCGAAACCGTGGCGCAGGTCGCTTTCCCATCGCTCGCGCTCAAAATACTCGCGAGTCCGTCCCGTCACGGCAGACTCAGTTGCCGCGCGGAGAACCATCGAACAGGCACGCTGGACTCGCGCGTTGGTCGTAGTCATTGACGTCCCCTCAACCATCGAGGAAGCGTGTGAGGATGTAGTATATATACTACATCCTCACGGAGTTTCTTGCCCAAGAAGGCCGCGTATGGTAATGCCGTTGCCTCCCCCTGCTACATCTTCTCCACCACTTGGATCCCCAGCAAATCGAGCCCCTTCCGGATCGTCCGCGCGGTCAGGTCGCAAAGCAGCAGCCGGCTGGCCCGCAGGGCGTCGTTTTCGGCCCGCAGGACGTGACACTGCTCGAAGAAGGTCGAGTAGCGGTTGGCCAGGTCGAATAAATAGGCGGTCAGTTGGTTGGGGCGATAGTCGGCCAGGGCCAGGTCCAGGGCCTCGGAGAAGCGGAGCAACTCCAGGGCCAATGCCCGCTCGGGGAGCGAGTCCAGCAGGATCGGCGGCGGCGCAGCCCGCAGGGCGTCGATGTCGATCTTTCCGCGGGCGAAGATGCTCCGCACGCGGGCGTAGGCATATTGCATGTAGGTGGCCGTGTTGCCGTTCATGGCCAGCATCTTGTCGTAGCTGAAGACGTAGTCGCTGGTGCGATTCTGGGAGAGGTCGGCGTATTTCAGGGCGGCGATGCCCACGGTCTCGGCCACGCGGGTCCGCTCGGCCGCCGCAAGCTCCGGCCCGTCGGGCTTGGCGTCGTCGTTGGCGGCGACGATTGCCGCGGCGCGGGCCACCGCCTCGTCCAGCAGGCCCTCCAGGCCCACGGTGTCGCCGGAGCGGGTGCGGAAGGGCCGGCCGTCTTCGCCCAACACCGTGCCGAAGCTGATATGCTGGAACTCGACGTCCTGGTAGCCCAGCATCCTGGCGGAGGCGAAAAGCTGCTGGAAGTGCAGCCCCTGGCGATGATCGACCACGTAGAGGACGGCGTCCGGCTGCCAGTGGTTCATGCGGTAGCGGATGGTGGCCAGGTCGGTCGTGGCATAGAGGAACGCCCCGTCCTGCTTGCGGACGATCATCGGCGTCCCGTGGCCTTCGAGAAACACGCAGACGGCGCCGTCGCTGATGCGGGCCAGCCCGCGGTCGAGCAGTTCCTGGACGATGGTCGCAAGTTGATCGTGATAGAAACTCTCGCCCAGCGTGTGATCGAACTGGACGCCCAGCCGCCGATAGATCCGCTGAATGTCTTCGAGGCAGACGGGGAGGAATTCCCGCCACAGGCGGAGGTTTTCCGGGTCGCCGGCGTGCAGCTTGGCGGTTTCGGCCAGCACGGCCGCGGCGACGTCGGGGTGTTGGTCGGCCAGCGCGCGGACTTGCCGATAAAGCCGGGCCAACTCCTCGACCGGGGCCCGGCCGTACGCCTCGCGGTCCAGGAAATGCTTGTAGCCGTAAAGGATCATGCCGAATTGCGTGCCCCAGTCGCCGATGTGATTGTCGCTGATCACTTCGTGGCCGGCGAACCGCAGCATCCGCCCCAGGGCGTCGCCGATCACGGTGGAGCGGATATGGCCGACGTGCATCGGCTTGGCGACGTTGGGGGCCGAGTAGTCCAGCACGAACCTGCGCGGCCGCGCCACGGGGGCGACACCCAGCCGCGGATCGCCCAGCGCGGCGGCCACTTGCCCGGCCAGCCAGGGCGTGCGGATGCGCACGTTGATGAATCCGGGGCCGGCGACCTCGGGCGGCTCGCAGAGGTCGGACAGGTCCAAGCGGGCCATCAACTCGGCGGCCACTTGGCGCGGCGGCCGACCCAACCGCTTCCCCAACGGCATGGCAAGGTTGGCCTGGTAATCGCCGAACTTGGGGTCCTGGCTGCGGCGGACCATCGACAGCAGTTCTTCCGTGTCGTCGGCCACTCCGCCCAGGGCGGCGCTGAAACGCTCCTTCAACGTGGAGAGGATGCTCATGGCGCTAAGGATAAAGGATCAAGGATGAAGGGGGGGACGACTTCTCTTCATCCTTGATCCTTCATCCTTCATCCTTGATCGGCACGCGCTGGGCTTGGGCCCAAAGGTCTTCCAGGGCGTAATAGGCCCGCGTGGCCGGCTCGAACAGATGGATGACCACGTCGCCGTAATCGAGGAGGATCCAGCGGCTTTCCTCGTATCCTTCGATGCCCAGCCGCCGGTCGCCCAGGCGATCTTCCAGGGCGTGGTCGATTTCTTCGCTGATGGCGTGCAACTGCCGCCGGCTGGCGCCGCTGGCCAGCACGAAGTAGTCGAACATCGCCGTCAATCGCCGCATGTCGAGGACGACGATGTCCCGCCCGCGGTTCTCCTCGGCCACGCGGGCCGCCAGCAACGCCCGCTGAAGCCCCGCATCAGGGCTGGGCGCGGAAACCGGAGGTGCTTGGGGGCGGGCAGTGCCGTCTGGTGCCATGGAAGTCTCGTCGTGGCCCGAAGGAAACAACCTTCCATTGTAGCGAAGAAGTCATTTTTGCGGGAGGGGCCCGCGGGTTTTCCGGCCGAGCATACCCACCCAGAGAGTTAGCCTATGCCAAGAGGCGTCAGGGTAAGTCTTGACTTTGTTGAAAAATCTGGTTAACCTAAACTGGTGCGGTTGTGTGCTGGGGAATCAGTGTTTCGAGGAACCAAACACTCGTAGAAGGGGTACAGGTCATGACAGCGTTTTCTCACAGGGGAGTGCGGCAGTGGTTTGGCGTCGGTCTGGTGGTGTTGTGGGGGGCGCTATCGGCGGCGCTGTGCATGGCCGACGAGCCCAGCAGGTTCATCACCCGTAGCGCGCCGAACGATCCCAACGCGACGACCATCGACATGTTCGAAGGCATGACCAACGGCGACCTTGGGGTGAAGATCATTCCCAAGGACTCGACACAGGGCAAGGTGCTGATCGAGAACAAGACCGACAAGCCGTTGAGCGTGAAATTGCCCGACGCCTTTGCCGCCGTGCCGGTGTTGGCGCAGCAAGCGGGAGGGCAACAGGGCGGCGGCCAACAAGGCGCGCAGCCCCAGGGCGGCGGCATGGGCGGCGGCGGCGGTGGCATGGGCGGCGGCCAGGGCATCATGAACATCCCGCCGGAAAAGATCGCCCAGATCAAAGTCCCGCTCGTCTGCCTCGCACACGGCAAGCCCGACCCCCGCCCCGCCATCCCTTACGAAATCAAACCCATCGAAAGCGTGACCGACAACCCCGAAGTCCAAGAACTCTGCCGGATGCTCGGCACCGGCCAACTCAACCAGCGGGCCGCGCAAGTTGCCGCCTGGCACCTCGCCAACGGCCTGAGTTGGGACTACCTCGCCCGAAAGCAAATCAAACATGCCGACGGCACCAGCGAGCCCTACTTCACGGACATGGAAATTCGCGGTGGCATGAATCTGGCCACGATCGCCACGACGGGAGCGGAGCAGCGCAAACAGCAGAAGCAACAGCAGCCCGCTTCCAGCAGCAGCAGTTCGGCACACGATTAGAAGCCACGTCGCCAAATCCACCACGGAGAGGCGGAGGAAAACAGAAGGCGGAGGGCGGAGGGCGGAAGGGGGAAGGAAACGGCCTCCTAACCCCAACCCTCAATCCCTAATCGCTTTGCTTGCTCCGCGATCTCCGCGCCTCCGTGGTGCCCTCTTCCTTCGTGCCCCCCAAAGGGTTACTTTTTTCCTGCTTGGCTTTTTCCTGATTTTCGGCTAGACTGAATGCGGGTGGGGTGGGCTCCCACGACTACAGAGAATGGGTTGGCGGAACGAGGTTGCCGCCGAGGGCAGCCGGGCCAGGGCGTCTTCCGCCACGGAACCAGAGGAGGCACTCTCATGGATCGCTCTCGTCGTAGATGGCTTGCGCGGCGGCTGTTGGCTTTGGCGGCGGGGTTGGCCCTGTGCGCGCCGGCGCCGGCCGCGGACCGCCAACAAAATGACCGCGACGCTTCCCGCGCCGCGCGCCAAGAAGTGGAACTCTTTGCCGGCCTCGAGCAGCAGCAGCTCGAAGTTCAACTGATCCCCCGCGACGCTTCGCAGTGCCGGCTGTTGATCAGCAACAAGACCGACCAGCCGCTGTCGGTCAAGCTGCCGGAGGCCTTCGCCGGCGTGCCGGTGTTGGCCCAGATCGGCGCGTTCGGTGCGAACATGCCGCCGGGCAGCAACGCCGCTCCGGCGGCGAACGCTCCGCAGCGCGTCGGCGGCTCGGCGCCCGCCAACGGGGCGGCAGGCCCCGCTGTGATGAATGTCCCGCCGGAATCGATGCGCCAGGTGAAGGTCGAGACCGTCTGCCTGGACTACGGCAACCCGACGCCGCGGGCGGCCATCAAGTACGAGATTCGGCCGATGAGCGCCGCCACGGACAAGGCGGGACTGGCCGAGGTCTGCGAGTTGCTCGGCCGGCACGAGATCAGTCATCGTGCCGCGCAGTTGGCCGCCTGGCACCTCAGCAACGGCATGAGTTGGCAGTCGCTGGCCGGCTTGCGCACCCAGCAGGCCATCGGCTCGATACCGTCCTACACGCCGGAAGAAATCGCCGCGGCCAAAAAGGCCGTCAAGAAGGCGCTGGAAATGCACGGGCAGCGGCAGTCCGCCCCGGCCCAGGGACAAACCCTGGCCGCTTCGCCAGCCCGTTAGCTTGGATTAGTCATTCCCCGCCCGCAAGTTGCAGACATTCGTGCCACGGCTGTGTCAGCCGTGCCGCAGTCGGCAGGATTTGCCCAATTTCAGCACGGCTGACACAGCCGTGGCACGCGATGAGCAGCCCGCAGTGACCGCGTTCTCAGACGCTCGCCGCGGCCTGGCCGCGGGCGGCCAGCTCGGCCCGTAAATCCCGCAGCTCCTGCTGAAGCTCGAATCGCTCGACCTGCCACTGCTGCGACTGGGCGCGGAGCTCGGCGTCGCGGCGATCGAGTTGCCGTTCGCGGGCGATGAGGCGGGAAGCCTGCTGCTGGACTTCCTTCTGCTGCGCGGCGGCATGTTCTTCGAAGCGGCACTTCTCTTGCGTCAGGGTCTCGTGCTGCGCGGCTAGTTGGCCGCGGAGCGTTTCCAACTCTTCTTTCTGCGTGTGCAATTCGATGTTCGCCAGCCGATAGTGTTCGGCCAGCTTGCCACGGATGCGGCCCAGCGACTGTACCACGGCGGCCGGCGGCGCGGCGCCGGAAAGCTGGGCCCAAAGCTCTTCGGTCGCCAGGCGGATTTCCAGCGTCTCGCGGTGCAGGCCTTGCAACTGGCCGCGGAGCTGCTCCATGGCGGCCCGGCTGCGATCGACGTGCTCGGCCCGGCGGCCGACGACGCGGCGCTGCTCTTCCACCTCCGCCATGGCCCGGCGGTGCTCGGCCTCCTGGCGCTCGCGATGCGACCGGTCCTGGTTGTCAATGTCACTTTGGCGGGCCGAGAGCTGCTCTTGCAGGTTCTGCAACTCGGCCCGCTGCCGCTGCAAGCGACTCTCCGCTTCGTCGAGTTGTTTCTGCCTGGCCGCCAACTGCTCGGCGGTTTGCCGCAGCGACTCTTCGTGGGCGGTTTGCTCCGTGCTGGGTTCAGCGGACCGCTGCTGCAATTCCGCGATCCGTTCGCTGAGCCAGAGCCGGGCCGAGCGGAGGTCGCTTTCCAACTCCGCGCTGCGGGCGTTGAGCTCGGCCTCGCGATGATCGAGGTCTTTCTGACGCTCGCGGAGGTGCCCGGCCAATTGGCTGGCCTGGATGCGCAACTCTTCGGCGGCGGCCTCGGCCTCGTGGGCGGTGGCTGCCTCGGGCGCGTTGTCGCTCTCCCGCACCGCAGCCATCGGGTGGGGGGCGTCGATGCGGGCTTCGGTCGAAGCCCGCGTGGCCGCCACGCCGGCGGCACTCTCGCGCTGGCCAGTCTCGGAGGTGGACATGTCGATCAGCCCAGGGGACGAAGGTCGTTGGCCTGCCAGTTGGCAAAGTCTTTGCAACCGGCAAGGTTTTCCCAGTCTGCTTAATCGGCAATCCGAGCGTTCCAGTTCAACCGAAACGCCCAAGGCAATGGCAGGGGCGTGAAGATGGATGGACGGGGTGAAATGGTGAAGGCAATCGGGAGACGGTCTGCGGATAAGAGATAAACTCCAGACAGCCCGCCCTCACCCTCTCTCGGAGGGGGAGGCGACTTTTCAGCCCGCCCTCACCCTGACCATCTCCCAGAGGGGGACAGGACTCTCAGCCCACCGCCTGCGTGATGACCTCCTGCAAGCGGCCCTTCGGCTGCAGGCCCACGAAACGCTCGACCACTTCCCCGCCTTTGAACAACATCAAGGTGGGAATGCTGCTGACGCCGTAGGTGGTGGCGGTAGAGGGGCTGTCATCGACGTTGATTTTGACCACCTTGCACGAGGCGGCATTCTCGGCGGCCAATTGCTCCACGACGGGGGCGATCATGCGGCAGGGACCGCACCAGGGGGCCCAGAAATCGACTAGGACCGGCTGGCCGGACTGCAAGACTTCGGCCGCAAAATCGCTGTCGGAAACTTCCTTCACGCTGCCCATCGAACGGCTCTCCTTGGTTCTATCGTTAAGGCGGTTTTTCTTGTCAGGCAAACAACGGTCGGCGGCGGCGCGGGCCCGGCAGTCAGCATTATAGGGCCGCGGACGCCGCTGTCAATCAAGCTCCTTCGTGTAGACGCGGTAGGTCTTGTAGCGCTGCGCCCCCACGGCTTCGATCGTGCGGTTGACCAGGTCGTTGTCCTCCAGGGTCCAGCCCAGTTCCGCGCCGGTGAAGCCGACGACGTTCTTGCCGTATTCGAGGGTGCGGAGAATCAGCGACTCGGCGACTCCCCGGCGGCGATAGGCTTCCAGCACGTCCAACACGATCATCCGCGCGGTCTTGATGCGGCGCATGCGGCGCATGAGGCGGAAGAGGTTGATGGGCAGGCCGTAATTGGTCAGCCGTCCGCCCAAGGGACGGATGGCCTCGTTCATGTCGGGGACGGTGATGGAGAAGCCGGCGGGCTGGCCGTCCACTTCGGCCAGCAAGACCAGGTCGGCGGTGGTCAGCCGCTGCAGCCGCTTGGCGAAATAATGGAACTCGGCGTCGCTCAGCCCGACGAAGCCCCAGTTGTTTTGCATCGAGTGATTGTAGATTTCCCGGCAGCGCGCCACTTCGGCCTCGAAGTCGTCGAGGCGGAAGGGGCGGACGACGACGTTGCCGCGCCGTGTGAGCCGATCGGCGCGCTGCTGCCATCGCTGGGCCATGTTGTGGATATCGAGGAACCACCAGCAATAGAGGTCCTTGGCCTTCCGCAGGCCCCAGGATTCCAGCAGGCCGGCGTAGTAGGGGCGATTGTGGTTGTTCATGAACCGCGGCGGGGAGTCGAAGCCGTCGACCAGCAGCCCGCAGGGATAGTTGATCGAATAGTCGATGGGTCCCATGATGCCCGTGCGGCCGCGGCGGCGGAGCCAGCCGGCCGCAGCGTCCAGCAGGGCCTGGGCCATCTGGGGATCGTCGGCGCATTCGAACATGCCGAAGCAGCCGACGTTGGACGCGTGCTGCTGGTTGTAGTGGCTGTCGTCGCTGACGAGGATGCGTCCCAGGGGGACGCCGCCCCGCAGGGCGAGGAACTGCGCGGCCTCGCCGTGCAGGTAGAAAGGATGCTTGTGGCGATCGAGAAACTCCTTCACTTCCATCGCCAGCGGCGGCACCCAGTGCGGATCGTCGGCGTAAATGCCCGCGGGAACCTGGATGAACTGGCGGAGGTCGCGGCGGGTTTGCAAGGGGCGAATTTCCAGCGGCTGCCGTGCGGCGGCCGCCGCCGGCCGGACCAGGCTGGCCGTCTTCGGCTGCCATGCCGGGCCGCCGGGCGGCCGGTCGAGATCGTAGAGCCGATAGGTCTTGGTGAGCTTGGCGCCCCCCTTCTGCAAGGCCCCGCGGGAGAGCGAATTGGATTCCAGCACCCAGGAAAACTCCGCCTCTTGCACCCCCGAGGCCAACACCTTGGGCACGATGCCGCTGACCAGCACCAGGCCCAGGCCCAGCCGCTGGTATTCGGGAATGACGTTGGTCGAGATGAGGCGGATCCGCTTGATGCGGTCCTTGCGGAGGAGGAGGCGGAACAGCCCGGTGGGAAACAGCCGGCCGTCGATCTGGCGAATCCGCGGGTTGTAGTCGGGCAGGCCGAACATGGCGCCGACCACCTGGCCGTCGATCTCGGTGAGCGTGGCCAGTTCGGGCACGATCAGGTGCCGCAGCCCGGCCGCCATGTGGTCCACCTCGCCCCGCGACATGGGCACGAATCCCCAGGTGTTCACCAGCGAGCGGTTGTAGATCGAGAGAAACATCCGCACCTCCTCCAGGAAGCGCGAGGTGTCCATGGACCGCAGGCGCACGTTGTAGCGCTCGATGATCTGCTCGGCCACCGGGCCGAGTTTCGCCCTGATCTTCGGCAGCATGTCGATGTGGCCCCAGAAGGCGTACAGGTCCTGGGTCTTGCGGAAGCCGTAGTTCTCCAGCAACCGCGCGTAATAGGGCGGATTGTAGGTCATCATGAAGGTGGGCGGAGAGTCGAAGCCGTCGATCAGCGTGCCCACCTCGTAGTTCAGCGACGGATTGGTCGGCCCGCGAAGACAGTAAATGCCCTGGTCGGCGAACCATTGCCGCGCGGCGTCCAGCAGGCCGTCGGCCGCCGCCTGGTCGTCGACGCACTCGAAGAAACCGAAGAAGCCGCGGCGCTCCCGGTAGCGTTCGTTGTGTCCCTGGTTGAGAATGGCGGCGATCCGGCCGCAGACCTTCCCGCCGCGCGTGGCCAAGAACGTCTGCACCCGGTTTCGTTCGTAGAAGGGGTGCGGCGCGTACCCGACCAGTTCCTTCTGGCTCAAACGCAAGGGCGGAATCCAGTTCGGGTCACCGCGGTACAAGGTCCAGGGAAACTCCAAGAACTGCTTCCGCTGTCGATATGTGGCCACACGTTGGATAGCCAGATCGCTCATGAACGCTCCTTGCTAATGCGATGGCGAGTTTTGCGGCGATTTCAACGCCCCCCATCTTACCTGCCCTAACTTCCCGAGGTCAATCCGGGGGCGGGAATCGTCCCACCCGTTGCTTTCGGTGAAATCGGCACCTAAACTCAGGTATCATGACCAAAGCCCTGGTTACCGGCGCCACGGGATTTATCGGCTCCCACCTTGTCCAGTCGTTGTTGGCCAGGCGCGAGGAAGTGACCTGCCTGGTGCGGAACGCCTCGGCGGCCGCCGCCCTGGAGGCGGCGGGCACCGGCACGGTGGTCGGCGACGTGACCGACGGGGCGTCGCTGCCGGCGGCCATCGCCGGGCAAGACGTGGTCTATCACCTGGCGGGTTGCCTGCGGACGCTTCACCCCCGACAGCTCTTCCAGGTGAACGAGCAGGGGCTGCGCAACATCGCCCAGACCTGTGCCCGGCAGCCGACGCCGCCGGTGCTGGTGACCGTCTCGTCGCTGGCTGCCGCCGGTCCGGTGGTCGTCGCCGAGCGGCCGCGTTGCGAGGGCGATCCGCCGGCGCCGGTCTCGGACTATGGGCGGAGCAAACTCGCCGGGGAGGAGGCGGCGCGGCAACTGGCCGCCGCGGTCCCCATCACCATCGTGCGGCCGCCGATCGTCTTCGGCGAGGCCGATCCGGCGATGCTGACCGTCTTCCGCATGATTGCCCGCTTCGGCTTCCACGTGGCCCCGGGGCTGGTCCCGCACCGCTTTTCCGTGATCCATGCCGACGACCTGGTCAACCTGATGATCTTGGCGGCCCAGCGCGGCAGGCGCTTGCAACCGGCCGGCCCCGAGGACGGGCCCGCCGAGGACTGCCGCGGTCAAGGGATCTATTTTGCCGCCTGCGAGGAAAATCCCACCTACGCGGAACTGGGCCGGATGATCGGCGTGGCGGTCGGACGGCCGCACACCTTCGTGTTGCCCACCGCCAACCCCGTCGTCTGGACGATCGCGGTGGCCAGCGAGGCGATGGCCTACCTCCGCCGCCAGCCCGCCAACTTCAACCTCGACAAGGCCCGCGAGGCCACCGCCGGCGCCTGGCTTTGTTCGCCGCGGGCGGCCATGGACGAGCTGCAATTCTCCGTGGCTGCCCCGCTCTCGCAGCGGCTCCACCAGACCGCCCATTGGTATCGCCAGCAAGGCCTGCTGTAGGCGTGCCGAGTGCCACTGCTGGCTTGTCCAGCAGTGCAACGGGCGGCGACAGGGCAGCACGGCTGCACAAGCCAGCAGTGGCACCCGGCGGAAGGAAGAACGCGAGCCGCTCGGCCCCTAAATCCCTAAATCCCTAAATCCCTAAATCCCTTTCACATAAATCGCCTTGCCGTCGCCCACGGCGTAGAAGTCCGCAAGCACGACTTCCAGCCTGTAGCCGCAGCGCTGGTAGAAGGCGCGGGTGGGGGCATAGGGCGGCCGGGTCGAGGTCTCGATGTACACCCGCCGTCCGCCCGCCTCGCGAATCCGCCGCTCGGACTGCTCCAACAGCGTGCGGCCCAGGCCCGACCCCTGGGCCGACTTGGCCACCGCGATCCAATACAGGTCGTAGCTGCCGACGGTCAGGGCGATGGGACCGTAACAGGCGTAGCCGCGGACCTGGCCCTCGCCTTCTGCGAAGATGAAGTAGTAGCCGCTGGCCTCGCCCTTGGCCAGCCGCTCCTGGGCCAGTTCCACGGCGATCTCGATCTCGCCGGGGCTGAAGACGCCGGTCGACTCCGTCACGGCGCGGATGTTTTCCGGGTCGGCGGCTTGGATTTCATATCGCAACGACAGGGGATCGCTCATGGTTATCCTTCCTTGCAAGACCCGAGCAGCATAGCAGCGATTGTCGTACAGGGCAAGCCGGCGGCCGCCAAGGATCAGGGAAACAATAAGCTCCGACTTTGTTGCCTTTCGCTCCGCGAAAGCCGCAACTTTCGCGGAGCGAAAGGCGACACTTATTGATTCCCCGATCCTAGGGACTAGGGCGGGATGACCACGGTGCCGCCCGCTTCCCATTGGGCCATCAGCGAGTCCAGGGTCTGCCAGTTGGTTTCGATGCTCGAGGGATGCGGGACGATCAGATAGCGGCCGGCCCCGTGATAGAAGGTGTTCGTGCCGGAGCCGCCGACCATCAGGGTGGGACCGCCCCCGGCATAGATCGTGTCTTTGACGGAGCCGCCGAAGAGCCAGGCGGGCAGGGTAATCAGGCTGCTCACGGCGATGGTGTCGCTGCCGCCCAGGCCGTAGACGATGATGTGGCCGGTGGGCGCATACGTGCCCACGAGGAAGTAGTTGATGGCCACTTGGACCTGGCCCGCCGAGTTCACTCCCACGAGGATCACGTCGTTGCCGTTGGTGCCGTAGACGTAGAGGGCGGTCTTCGCGGGGTTCAGCGGATCGGGCGCCAATAGGGCGCTTCCTTGCGCGGCGACCGTCACGGTCTTGGTGGCGCTGATCACGTATCCGGGCGACGTAAGCGTCAAGGTAACGGTGTAGGCGCCCTTGGTGGCATAGGCATGGCTGGCGGTGCAGGTGCCGGCGCCGCTGGCTTGAGTCACGGTGGCCGGCGTCGTGGTCCCATCACCCCAGCTCCAGACGGCAGTACACGTGGTCGAGCCGAGGTAGGTGAAGGCCCCGTAATACTCCAGACTCTGTCCGACCGCCGTGGCCGGCGGCACGGTGATGGAAGTGATCAGCGTGGGCCCGCACGAGATCGTGGCCGTGCCGGTGACGCCGCCGCTGCTGGCCGTGATGTTGCCCTTGGCGATTGCCATGGGGGCGGTAAACAGGCCGGTCCCGGACATTGTGCCCCCGATCAAGCTCACCCAGGCGAAGTTCGGCTGCGTGGCCAGCGGATTGTTGAACTGGTCCTTGCCCGTCGCGGCGAACTGCTGCTGCGTCCCCTCGAGCATGTCCAGCGGCGACGGGCTGACGACGATGGTGGTCAGCGTCGCGTTGACGACGACGCTGACGCTGCTGGTGGTCGACAAGCCGAGGGTGTCGCGAAGGGTGACGGTCAGGTTGTAGGTTCCGGCATGGCTGAAGGTGGCGGTGGTATTGTTGGAGAGGTTGGTGCCGTTGACGCTGAAGGTCGGGGCGACGGCTCCGGCGGGGAGCGTCGTGGCCGCCCAGGTATAGATGAGGGCGGCAGGCCCAAGGTCGTCCCATCCCGAGACGGAGAGGCTCGTGGTCTTGCCGGTGACCGGGTTGGGGTTGGCGGCGGCCGCGGTGGTGACCTGCGGCGGCACGGCGTTGACCACCACGCTGGCCGTGCCGGTGATGTTGCCCGTCTTGGCGCTCACCGTCCCGATGGCATGGGCGCCGGGGGCCTGGAAGAGGCCGGTGGTGGCGCCGATGCTGCCGATCGTCGCGCTCCAGGCGAACGACGATGGTTGCGTCGGCATGGGAACGCCGAACTGGTCGTCCACCGCGGCGGTGAATTGCTGCACCTCGTTGAGGTACAGACCAGCCGGCGACGGGCTCACCCCTACCGAACTCAGCGTCTGGTCCACCGTCACGTTGACGGTGCTGACGGCCGATAACCCGCCCATGTCGAGAACGGTGATCCGGAAGGTGTAATTGCCCGCCTTGTGGAACGTGACCGTGGTGGTGCTGGCGGCGTTGCTGCTGTTGACGCTGTAACCGGGGGTGGCGGCGCCGACGGGCACCATGGTGGCCAGCCAGGTGTAGCTCAGGTTGGCCGGGCCGCCGTCGTCGGTCGCCACACACGACAACACGGCTTGCGTCCCCGTCACCGGGCTGGGCGAGCCGGTGACCGAGTTGATCACCGGCGGGGTGTTGGTCACGGTCACGTTGGCGGAGCCGAAGGCATTGCCAAAGGCGCTGGTAGCGGTGGCCGTCACCGTTCCCGTTTCCGCCGCGTAAGAGGCCGTCAACAATCCGCTCGAGGAGATGGTTCCCACCCCGCCCGTCGTGCCCCAGGTGACCGTCGGCGTCATGGAGTTGCCGAATTGATCGATCCCCGTCACCGCGAATTGTTGCGTATGCCCGGAGACGATCGTTGCCGGCGACGGGCTGACCGTGACCTCGGTGGCCACCTGGCTAATCACCGCGGTGGTGCTGCTGTAGGCCGACATGCCTTCGGCGTCGGTCATGGCGACCGTGAAGGTGTAGGTGCCGGCCTCGTAGAAGGTGGCCACGGTCTCCTCGGCGGCGATGCTGTCGTTGACGCTGAAGGTGGGCGTGGCGGCGGTGCTGGGCTTGGAGGTGCAGACCCAAGTGTAGGCCAGGTTCTGTGAGCCGAAGTCGAGATCTTCCCCCTGGACCGAGAGCAGGGCGGTCGTCGCCGTGTCCCCCGCCGCCGCGGCCGCGACGGTCACACCCGGCGCCCCGGCCAACGCGGGGATAAGGTTCAGGCCGGGTGTGCCCAGGCCGGTTTCCGTATCGTAGCCGGTGCTGGTAGTGGCGATCACGTTGAATACGTCGAAAAAGGGGCTCCCGCTGCTTACGGTCTGGCCGTAGTTGTGGATGGCATAGAGGTCGGGGAGGGCCTGGGTCGGGCCGTCCAGCGCGGGAAGCCCCTCGGTGACCCGCTCTGCATCGACGTCGGCGATCAAGCCGGCCCAGCAGGCCGCCCCCAGGTTGGTCCCGCCGTCGACCTCCCAGGGACCGTAACCCTCGGCGGCAGAGCCGTTATTGTCGTAGGAATCGCACACGCACACGCCGCCCACCGGGGAGTCATAGTTGTCCACGTAGTCGGGGTCGGCAAGGAAGGACACGTCGGGGGCGTCTTTCCCGCCCGTCGCCTGCACGCTGTTTTGGTAGGCGGGCCTGTTCTCCACCGTGCTCGTCCCGCCATCCCCGCCCACTAAAGTATAGGTGTCCTGGACGGTGAATTCCTGGTCATCGGCCCAGGGGACCTCGCCGAGGAAGTCGCCGCTGCTGTCAAACTCAAAGGCCGTGCCGCCCACGGAAATCACGTTGGGGGAAACGGCTGGGTAGGTGACCGTTTGCGGGTAGAGGTCGCCGGTCCCGGCCACAAACGTGACGGGGGTGTGACCGGACGGCGTCGTGAAGATGGAGTCGTAGGTTTGTTCAAGGGAGGCCCCGACGGCGCCTTCGTTAAAGGCGCAGGCCACGACAACCACGGAGACCCCGGACATATTCCGCGCCGTGTTGACGGCCGTCATGATGTTCCCGATCGTGTTGTCGTTGGCCTCGACCAACACGATATTGGCCCCCGGGGCGGCGGCGTGGGCCCACTCCACGTCCATCGCCTCCACCTCTTCCCAGGTCATGTCTCCGGTTACGGCCATGGGACCTTCGGGATCGACGCTCGGATAATTGAAGGTGCCGTCCTGGGCGTATTTGGTCAGGGTCGGTCCCCCCGCGCCCCCGAATGCCTCGATGCCGAAGTCGGTGTCGAACAACGTGATGTCGGCCGTCAGGTTGGCGGTGGGATAGTCGTAAGGAGCGACGATGGCGATGGTCTGGCCGGCCCCAGCGTCGGGGGCCGTGCCGTTACTGATACCATAGTACTGCAGGATCACTGGCGGGATGTACCCGACCGGGCCCGGGAGGTTGTAGGCCGGGATGCCGTAAACAAGACCGTAGCGCGCGGGCAGGGCCTGGGAAGGCGTGCCGTTGAGCAGCATCCGCGGCTCCAGCGGCTCGAATTGCAACGACCGGTCGTACCTGTCTTTCCGCACTGCGCGCTTCCCCACGCCAAGGAAGCCGCTCAGCCCAGCATTACCCCCGCGCCGCAATGATCGTCTCGTCTTGGACTTCATCACTGTCCCCTTTTCCAGAACGGTACGGCCCTCCCCGAGAATTGATCTAGTATAATTGGGGGCAGCAAACCTGTCAATTGGCCCGGCGGGGGGACTCTCCCGATTTGTGAGTCCGGGTTTCCTCTGACATCCATCAAAGTGCGCGTGCCACGGCTGTGTCAGCCGTGCTGAAGCTGTGACAGCCGGGGGGTATTGAGGGCACGGCTGAGACGGGCACCACGCTTTGCGTGGTCTTGGCACGGGTTCCTGCCGTTTTCCCGGGGCCGGGCCGCTTACCAGTACACCGTCAGCCCGGCGACGGCCCCCTGATAGAACGTCGTGCGGCTGGCATGGATGGGGCCGGTCGAGCCGATCTCCTGGCCGGAGACGGCCACGCCCTGCACAAAGAGCGCCTCGTAGCCGCCGTAGACGCTGCAATGGGGGAAGATGTCCCAGGTGGGCAGGAAGGCCACTTCGCCGACGAAGGCGACGTGGTCGAGGTTGGCCGTCGCGGTCGAATTGCCGAAAATGCCCGACTGGACAGAGGTCCGCGTCACGAAGTTGTCGTACACGCCGCCCTTGACCAGGACGTCGAGGTACAGCGGTCCGAGGCCGCGGAACAAGCGGGCATCGGCCCCCACTTGGAAGCCGTAGAGGGCATTGTTGACCTTCGTGGTCATGCTGGCCGACAGCAGCTCCGGAACGCTGCCCACCAGGCTCAGTTCGTCCAGCACTTCCAGGAAGCGGAAGCCCATCAGGCCGGTAATATTTTCGGTGAGCTCGCGCCGCACGTTGAATTCGGCGTTGTAAATATCCATCCTGGCGGTCGCGCTCACGTCGGGAGGGATAAACTCCGGGTTCGGACTCAATATCGGCACGTTGAATCCCAAGCCGCTGACCGAGGCGAATTTCGACCAGTCGCCGATGCCGTAGTACAGCAGTTCGATGCTCCACTCGCTGTCGTAGCGACCGATCGCGTCGATCCGCGGACCGTAGCCCCAGCTTTCCGCCGCGTCGCGGGCGTCGAGGGTATTGGCTGGGTTGAGAAAGTCCGTGGCCAGCGTTCGGGACGGCGGCCGCACGGGATGCAAGGTAATGGCCCCGAGCTCGATCGTCCAACGGGGAAGGTACTCTGCGGGCGCGTCGGCGGCGCCACTGTCGGGCCCGTAACCAGGCGGAGGCGTCATGCCCGGATAAGGATAAGGCGGCGCGTAGGGACAAGGCGGCCCGGCGGCGGGCGGCATGGGCCCGGGATAGCCGGACTGATAAGGATTGGGCACGCCAGGATAGCCTTGCGGACCGTCGGGCCCGGCAAAGGCCGCCTGGCCGGGGGCGTATCCCGGCCCATTGGCGCCTTGCCCGGACGGGGAATTCCAACTGGGAAAGTAATCGCTGGATAATGGCTCTGCGGCGTGCAGCCGGCCGGCGCCGATTGCGGCTGCTATTGCCAAGACCCCGGCCAGCCCCCTGCACCAGTTCATTGCCCCCCTCCCTGCTGCATTTTGTCAGGCGAAAAACTTCCCCCAACCGCTTCGATCGTTACCATCCCTACGAAGTATCGGTCCGTTACAACCCGCACATTCGGTAAAATCGCCCAGCATGGGGACGATTCTCGGCACGGGAGCGGCCTGGAGGTCCACCATTTAGCAGTGGAAAGAGAGAGCCCTGGAGATATGGGTCAACGTGGTAAACTTTGCGGGCTGGCAGCGGGCAAAACCGGGCGCGTTCGCCCCCGCCCTCACCCCCTGCCCCTCTCCCGGAGGGAGAGGGGAGTTCTTGTCCCTGGTCCCTGACCCCTGGTCCCCAGCCCCTACCTCGACAGCTTCTCGATCAGGACCGTCAAGGGCAGGAAAATGCTCGTGAGGTACAAGGCGCCCAGCACGAGGACGGCAAGTATGGCAATCGTGCTGCACACCGCCTTGGTTTTTCTGGTGACCGGGAGGAACTCCTTCGCGACGTTCAGCGCGAACAGCGTGCCCACAAGCCAGACAAACGGCGCCGACTGGACGACGTGAGTGACCAGAGGCAATTCCGTCTTGAAATCGGCGAAGATCTTGACGAATTGCCCCCGCGTCCTGAGGACCGTGGCCAACAGCCCGCCCGTGAGCAGGAAGGCAGCCACGGTTAAGACAGTGAAGCCGTCGACGAAGCCGGAGTTCGGCGGCGCTGGCGGCGGAGCGTCGGCGGTGGGATCGTTATCTTGGGTCATCTCGAAAGCGAGCCAGTCCCCCGCGTGTGAACGGTTACGTCGCGGCAAGCAAGTGTACAGCTTTTCCGGGAACTGTACAACCGGGGGGCGGGGTGCCTGGCATCCGCCCGCGACGCGCACCTGCGTCGAGCAGCGCATTGCAGGGTCGCGGCACGTTGACGCCCGCGGGCGTCACAAGTATAGTGGAAAAGGCAAGCGGAGCGGCTTCAACAGGCGGCGCTTCGCGTGTTTTGCGGGAGTAACTCAGTGGTAGAGTGCTAGCTTCCCAAGCTGGAAGTCGCGGGTCCGAATCCCGTCTCCCGCTCTTCAGTACGGCCGTTGTCGGCAACGGGCAGCGGCCGTAAGTGTTTGCTGCGTTAGACCTTGGCGGGTGTTGCTTCGCCTTCCGGTGCGGCTGGGATGCTATACTTTTCGAGGTAATTCTGATCCGCCTTCCCCGGCAGCCAATCCCGTGGAGTTTCCAGCGTCCATGAAACGCAAGTACTTGATCTACACCGTGTTCTTTGCCAGCGGGATCAGCGGGCTGATGTACGAAGTGGTCTGGCTGCGGATGTTGGCCCGCATTACCGGCGTCACCCTGTACGCGACCGCCACGGTGTTGGCCGCCTACATGTCCGGTCTGGCCTTGGGCAGCTTCGTCCTGGGCCGGGTGGCAGACAAGAGACGAGACGAGTTGCGCGTCTATGCCCTGCTGGAGATGATGGTCGGCGTCACCGCGCTGCTGGTGCCGGCAATCCTCCCCGCCCTGATCCCCGTCTGCCAGTTCGTCTATGGCGCCAGCGGCGAGAATGCGCTGGTCACCACCACCGTGCAAGCCGTCCTCGCTTTCCTCGTCTTGCTCATTCCCACGACCATGATGGGCGGCACTCTCCCCGTGTTGACCGCCTGTCTGGCCAAGCGGGAAACGCGACTGGGCAAGAATCTCAGCCTGCTGTATGGTTTGAACACGCTGGGGGCGGTGATCGGCGTGTTTCTCAGCGGATTCGTGATTATCGAGTGGCTCGGCGAGCGATCCACGATCTACCTGGGCGTGGCCATCAACCTCGTGGTTTCGCTGACGGCCTATTTCCTCTATCGAGCGGACCGTCGCACGGTGGTCGCGGCGCCGGCCGCCCAGCCGGCGCCGCAGGGGGCGTCAAGCACGGCGGTCGCCGCGTATTCCCCCGCGGTGCGCACCACCGTTTTGCTGGCGTTTGCCGTCAGCGGATTCACGGCCCTAGCTTATGAAGTCATTTGGACTCGCCAGTTGATCCTCTACTTGGAGACCACGGTTTACGCGTTTTCCGGCATGCTCATCGTGTTCTTGTGCGGGATTGCACTGGGAAGCATGTTTCTCGGTGGACGGGCCGAACGCCTCAGCCGGCCGCTGGCCTTCCTCGCCCTGCTGGAGGGCATCGTCGGGCTGGCATCGGTCGCCGGCCTCTACCTCTTCCGTCCCTTGGACGCGATGATCCAGTGGCAGCCGTTTCCCGGAGCCCCCATCGTGCTCCGCGCCCTGGCCGCGGGCATCCTCGTCTTTCCAACGACCTTCCTTTTCGGCGCGATTTTCCCCGTGGCGGCAATCTGCTATGCTAGGGAGCCGAAGAAGACCGGGTCCTCGGTGGGATTGCTCTACGGCGCCAATACGGTGGGATGTATTTTCGGTTCGTTGGCGACGGGGTTTCTTCTCATCCCCTCGCTGGGCTCGACCCGCGCGATGATTCTCTTGGCGTGCATCAACGTGGCCTTGGGCGCGATGTTGCTGGTCCTGGAGAGGCAGCGACGCGCGGCGCTCAACCTGGCCGCCGTAGGGCTGCTGGCGGTCTTTGTCGCGGCGGTCCTCGGCGTTTCGGGCCAGGACCCCTTCCTGGCCACGATCGAGAGCCGGATTCTCGGACCGCAGGACGGCGCCAAGCCCGCCCTGGGGGCAAGCGAGATCTACTTCAACAAGGAGGGTGTCGAGGGCACGGTGACCGCCTTCAGCCGCAACGGCCGCAAGAGCCTTTGGATCAACGGCATCGGCATGACGTGGCTTTGCACCGAGACCAAACTGATGGCCTACTTGCCGCTGAGTTACGTCAAAGACCCCAAGGACATGTTGATTATCTGCTTCGGCATGGGAACTACGACCCGCTCCGCCGCGCTCTATCCCGATTTGAACATCGTGGCCGTGGAGTTGGTGCCCGAGACCTTCCGGACATTCCGCTTCTATCATTCCGACGCCGAGCGGATCAAGAAGATGCCCAACGTCCATCTGCTGGCCAATGACGGCAGAAACGCCCTCCTCTTGTCGAAGAAGCAATACGACGTCATCAGCGTGGACCCTGCCCCGCCCATCCGGAGCGCGGGGACGGTGAACCTCTACACGACGGATTTCTTCCGGCTTTGCAAGTCTCGACTGAAGCCGCACGGGGTGATGTGCATGTGGTTTTTTGGCGAGGCAAGTCGAGTCCCCGACTCTCTCGCCCTGCTCCACACGTTCTCGCAGGTGTTCCCCAAGACGGATGTTTGGAAGAGCCCGAATAACCGGGGCTTCTACATGATTGGCATGATGCAAGACGTTCCCCAGGACGAATTCGAAGCCCGCGTGGAACGCTTGTTCGCACAACCCCGCGTCGTGCGCGACCTCGGGGAGTTTGACAAGACTTGCGTGACGCCGCAACAGCTCGAAGCGTTGCGCTGGCTGGACCCAGCCACGGTCCGTTCCTATGCCGCCGACGGCGCGCTAGTGACGGATAACGAGCCCTTCACCGAGTTTTTCCTGGGAAGGCGTCTCCGCGAAATTTTGTTTCCCAAGGCGGCGCCGCCGGCGGGACGCTAGGCCGCCGGAAACGTCTTGCGCGTCTTCGCGGGCCTTCCTTCCATCAATCGCGGATGGCGATTTCGGGCATCATCAACACGGCACGCTCCTGGCCGAGCAAGTCGAGCCGCCGCAAGGCCGCTTCGATCATCTCCAGCCGGCCGCGGTCCATCCCTTTGAGGTGTGGCAGGGCCAGGCCCAGGAGCGAAGTCCCGCCGGAGACGCCCAGTCCACCCGCGGCCAGCGAGAGGTGGTTCGGGTCGTGCTCGCCGTCGGAGAGGTCTTCGACGAGGAGTTCCAGGAAGTTCTTGGGCTCGGGATAGGTGCGGATCTCGTAATCCGTGACCCTGGCGCGTTTGGCGGCGCACCGGATCGCGTCCTCCAGGCCGCCCATCTCGTCCACCAGGCCCAGGTCCAGGGCTTGCTGGCCGGTGAACACGCGCCCGGCCGCCAGTTCGTCGATGGGCTTTTTGAGTTTCGCGCCGCGGGCGGCGACCACGTGCCCTTTGAACGCGCCGTAAACCTCGTTCATCCAGGTTTGCACTTTATTGCGTTCCGCCGCGGAAAACACCGCCTCCGAGCTGAACATCCCGGCGTTGGCGCCGCGCCGGCTGCTGGCCCAGGTGATGCCGACGTGGTTCCACATGTCGGTCGTGGCCAACTTGCCGCCCAGGACGCCGATCGAGGCGGTGATCGTCGTCGGGTCGGCGAAGATCCTGTCGCCGGCCATCGAGACGTAGTAACCGCCGCTGGCGGCCAGGCCGCCCATGGACACGATCAGGGGTTTCTTCACCTTGACCCGCATCGCCGCATTGAGGATGATCTCGCTGGCCACGGCTGATCCGCCGGGCGAGTTGACCCGCAGCACCACCGCCTTGACGTCCTTGTCGTCGGCGAGCTTGTCCAGCGCCTTGCGCAGCGGCGTGCTATAGGCGTTGCCGGGCTCGGAGTTGAAGGGACTGGGCTCGGGTTTGCCGGTCAGGATCGTGCCCTCGACGTACACGATGCCGATCAGGTTCTTGCCGGTGGACTTCTTCTTTCCCCCTTCGAGCGCGCTGGCCCAGAGCTTGAAGAGCCCCAGGGGCGAGGAGAAATCGACGGTTTCGCCGCGCTTCTTGCCGATTTTCCGATCGAATTTCACGTCTTCGCCGAACTCTTTCCGCAACTCGGCCTCAAAGTCCTGGCGGTGCTGGACGCTGTCGATGATCCCCAATTGCCGCGCTTGCTCGGGCGTATAGAGTGCCCCGTCGACCCACTGCCGCACCCGCTCGGGCCGCACGCCGCGGCCCTTGGCCACCATCTTCTGGAAGCTGTCGTAGAGACTGTCCAGCAGCCAGTCGGTCATCCGCTTGGCCTCCGGGCTGGGGCCTTTGCGCATGAAGACCTCGCCCGCGGTCTTGTAGTCGCCGCAGGTGATGATATCCGGCTTCACGCCGATCTTGTCCAGCAGGCCCCGCACGTAGGGCGACTCGGCGTTGAAGCCGCCGATCATAATAATCGCCGTGGGGGTGACGCTGATGCGGGAGGCCCCGGCGGCCAGCGCCAGACCCCGCATCGTCAAGACGTTATCGACGTGGACGTACACCTCCTTGCCGGCCGCGCGAACCGAGGCCATGGCCTGACGAAGCTCCTCGATCTGGGCCGATCCCAGGTCAACCTCGTCCAGCAACAGCACGACGCCCTTGACATTCGTGTCGTCCTTGGCCTTTTTCATCCGCTCCAGCAGGTCCTTCAGCGAGGGCCGGGCCACTGGCGCCAGCAGCGGCATCTCCTCTCCCTTCGGCTTTTCGAGGATCGGTCCATCCAAGCTGAGGACGGTGACGATCGGTTTGCCGGCAGCGGCTTTTTCCGTTGCCGGCGACCCAACCTTCACCACAATAGTGGCCGCCGTCGCCAACTGTGCAGCGGCCAGACAGATCGCCAAAGCGAGCCCGAAGCATTTCGTTAGCCGAACCATGATTGACCCTCCCTACCAACGCAGGTAATGTGGAAAGCACGAAAACGCCGTGGGCCGAAGGCCCGTTTGCGCCAATAATCATACCCTGGGTGCGGAGGAATTTCTACATACCCCTTGGGCTATCCCTGTTTTCACGCGAACACTTCGCAGCCCTTGGGTTCCGGGGCGGGGAACGCCGCCCCGCAACAGGCGCAGGCTTCGCGGTCGCGCGGGACGACCTGCCCGCAGGCCGAACACTTCTCCAGGACCGGCCAGCGGCGGTGGCAGAGATAGGCCACCAGCCCCGGCACGCCGGTGAGGAGCACGAAGACGAACCAGACGGCGCTGGCGGGCTGATAGTAGCGGCGATGGCGGCGCCAGCAGTACCAGGCCAGCACCGCGGCCAGCAGTGTAACGGCCAGCAGGGGCGGCCACCATGCGGCCAGGCTCCGCGCCAGGGCGGCCGAGTAAGTCCTGTCCACCCCGATCTCCACCTGGCTCAGGGGCCCTTCCACGGTGGAGAAAAAGGCGAGCATGACCGGGGCCGGCCAGGCCAGTGCCTTCGTCCACGTTGCGCTCGCCTCGCTGCGCCCGTTGCTATTTTTCAAGGGAACCGCGACTTGCCGCCTGACCCCGCCCGAGGCATCGACCCAGGCAAGGTCCACGCGCTGGCCGCCGTCGGGAAGGTTGCGCCAGGCAGTAAGCAACGCTTTCCCGGCGTCAAGTTGGTACAGCCTGATTTTTTGGTCGCGGAACGATTCGGGAATCGTGAATGCGGTGCGTTGTTTCTCCGATGCGCCGAAGACGATGACCCGATCCCTTGTCCGGACCAGCAGATGGTGTACGAGACGGACGCGAGGCACCTCCCCATACGATCGAATGGCGGCTGCCGGCCCATCATAGGCGGCCTTCCCATTGGGAAGCGTTGCCAACATTCCCAGGGCACTCAGGTCGGGGGATTCCATGAGCGTTCTGACCGAACCGCTGCGCAGATTGACCTCAAGGAGTTGCGCCCCGGAAATCATCATGACTGTCCCCCATCCGGAGAATCCGAAATCGGCGTCATAGTCGCCAAACCCGTAGCCAAGCATTGCCGTACGCATGGCCATCTTGGCGCCGTCGATGGGAAACCACTGTTCCGCGGGCGGTTGATCGGGCCGCAGGCCGTCGCGCCCGATGAACCCGACGCGGAGTTTGCTTCGGTAGCTGTAGCCGACAAAGTAGCCGCGGCCGTCGCACGCCCCGTCGTGAAGAAAGTACCAGTAGTTGGGCGGCAATCCCCGTTCGTAGAATCGCCCGATGCGGAGATCGCCGGCGAATGGAATCAGGCCGTCTCGGTGGGGCATTAACAGAAGAACGCCCCCAAGAGACGAATTCTCCCCCGTGGCGGGCGGCAACTCCTTGCCATTCAGGTCACGGTACGTCACATTCGGCCAGGCGTCGGACACATAGCGATTAATGACGGGCGTGTCGTCCGGGAGGATGAACAGAGTTTCGCTGACCACGCGACTCGGCCGCAGCCCTTGCCAGATCGCGATGCCCCAGGTGGCGGCAAGGGCCAGCACGGCCGCCAGTCCGATGGCCAGGACCAGGGCCAGGCCCAGCGGTCGAACAATCCCCTGTCGTTTGGACATGATGGCTCCCCTCATGAGAAATCGCGTGTCCGGGCGGTGAAGTGGATCAGTCCAACCAGGCAGGCGGCCACCAGCAGAAGCGCCGCCATGCCCAGCAACAGCGAGGACCAGAGACAGAACATCAGCAAGAGGGCAAGGACTGCCCCCGCCGCCAAGGGCAGCAGCCGCGTGCCGAACCAACGCCCCGGCCGCAGTCCGGCGAGGAAGGCGGCCAAGTAGACGACGGCGATCACGCCCCAAGCCTCCCAGGACCACGCCGTCATCCACCACAGGAACGGGCTGGCGTGCTTGCCCGGCAGCAATGCCCAGGCCGCGTAGGTCAAAATGGCCACGGCGCCGCAGGCCAGGTACAATCCCCCGCCGACGGCAAGCTTAGCGGCGATCACCCGCCGCATTCCCACCGGGCGGTGCAGCAGAAACAACCAGGTGCCGCGGTGCGATTCCACGACCGTCTGCCGCAGCCCCAACACGACGGCAAGGGCCGCGGAAAACGCGATGAAGAAGCCCAGGAAGTTGCCGTCGACAAACGGAACGTCACAGGCGCTCCTCATCGCCGCATAGTTCGAGTAAAAAGGAAGGACGTTGTAGCCGGCGCAGTAGGCCACCAGGGCCCAGTCCGCCCCCAGCACGACCAGCGCGATCCACGCCGTCTCACGCAACTCTTTCAGCACGAGCGCTTTCAGCATCGAACTGCTCTCCCGTGAATATCGGCAGCGCGCGCCGCGGCCCGCGCGTGTACTCGATAAAGGCGTCTTCCAGGTTCAAGGCGATCACGTCCGTCGCCCGCGGCCCCAACGCCTCGGCCGCCCGGCGATGCTCCTCGCCATATCCCACGATGATCAGTTCCCGCTTGCGGCCGACCAGCCGGCTGCTGACCAGGCCCGGGCAGGGGGGGAATTCCGGCGGCTCGCCGTCGAATTCCAACACGATCTTGCGGATGGTCTCCTTGAAGTAATCGGTCGGGCAATCCACCCGCAGCACGCCGTCGACCAGGACCCCGATGCGGTCGGCCACCCGCTCCACGTCGCCGAGGATGTGCGAGCTGAAGAGGATGGTGCGGCCGCGGCGCTGGATGATCTGGATCAGCGATTCGAGAAAATCGCGGCGGACGACTGTGTCGAGCCCCAGCGTGGGGTCGTCAAGGATCAGCAGCTCGGGATCGGAGGCTACGCAGAGGGCCAGCGAGACCTGGGCCCGCTGGCCGTGGGAGAGCCGCCGAATCTTCGCCCGCCGCGCCAGCTCGAAATGATCGAGGATCTGTTCCAGCAGGTCGCCGTTCCAGTTGCGATAGAACGCGCGGGCGAACCGCGCCGCTTCACCGACGGTCATCCACGGATACAAGGGGTGGCCTTCGGCCAGGTAGGCGATCCGCGAGCGCGTCTGGGGACGGAGTTTCAGGGCGTCTTCGCCCAGCACTTCCGCCCGGCCGTAATCGGGGTGCACCATCCCCAGGAGCATCTTGATCACGGTCGATTTGCCGGCGCCGTTTCGTCCCAGGAGGCCGTAGACCCGCCCCTGGGCGACGCGCAGATCGAGCGAATCGACCACGCGGCGGCGATCGTAATACTTCGTCAGGCGGTGGGTGACGATCATGTCGGGCATGGCGGGCACATCCCCTCTTATTGCTGTGCTTGATTGGCGCTTTGCCATTGGAACTGCTTGGCCCGCGCGGCGACCAAGGCCGTCACTTCGTCGGCGCGGAAGCCCAGGTGGACCGCTTCGGTGAGGAAATGATCGAGTAGGTCGTCGAGCCGCTCCTTGCGGACCTTCCTGGTCAATTCCGCCTTGGGCCGGGCCACGAAGACCCCCAGCCCCGGCCGCGTGTTGAGGATCCCTTCCCGTTCCAGGTCGGTATAGACGCGGGCCACGGTGTTGGGGTTGACGACCAGCAGTCGCGAGAGGTCGCGGACCGAGGGCAGGCGGTCTTCGGGCTGAAGGCGGCCCCGCGCGACGGCCTCGCGGATTTGCTGGCTCAGTTGCCGGCAGATGGGCAGCCGGCTGGCCGGATCGACGTGGAACTCCACGGGCACCTCACTAAGTGTACTAGTGATTGTAGTACAGTTCGCAAATCCGTCAAGAGGGGGATTCCGAGATTTTTCCGCCGGCCGGGACTTTGGTCTTAGGTCTTGGGTCTTGGGTCTTGGCGTTTGATCCTAAGCTCTAAGTCCCAAGACCTAAGACCCAAGCCCTAAGACCTAAGGCGTTTTTCGCCGATTGCCGCCGCCGCCGCCCTCCGCTATAATGGCCCCTTTTACAACGTGCCTTGGGGCCGAGCGTCGGCCAACGCGGCAGGATATCTTTCACGGAATCGGGGGTCGGCTCACCCCCAATAAAGGAGATGTATCGTGGCAATTCGCGTGGGAATCAATGGCTTCGGCCGCATCGGCCGCCTCGTCTTCCGTCGCCTCATGGAGAAGCCAAAGGTCTTCGAGGTCGTCGGCATCAACGACATCACCGATACCAAGACCCTGGCCTACCTGCTGAAATACGACAGCATCCATCGCCGCTTCCCCGGCGAGGTGGGCCACGATGACCAGAACATCATCGTGGGGGGCAAGAAGATCCGGGCGATGGCGATCAAGGACCCGGCCACGCTGCCCTGGAAGGAACTGGGCGTGGAGGTGGTGCTGGAGAGCACGGGCATTTTCACCGCCCGCGGCGGCGGCGGCAAGTCCGGCTATGCCAGCCACCTCGACGCCGGCGCACGCAAGGTCGTCCTCAGCGCCCCGGCCAAGGACGAGCCCGACCTGACCTGCGTGCTGGGAGTGAACGACGACCAGCTCAAGCCCGAGCACACCTGCATCTCCAATGCGAGTTGTACGACCAACTGTCTGGCCCCGGTGGCCAAGGTGTTGCACGAGAAGTTCGGCATCGTCAAGGGGCTGATGACCACCATCCACTCCTACACCAACGATCAGCGGGTGTTGGACATGCCGCACAAGGACCTCTATCGGACGCGGGCGGCCGCCTTGAACATCATCCCCACCACCACCGGGGCAGCCAAGGCGGTGGGGCTGGTCATTCCGGCGTTGAAGGGGAAGATGACGGGCATTTCGCTCCGCGTGCCCACGCCCACCGGCAGCGTGGTCGACCTGACGGTCGAGATGGCCCGCCCGGTGACCAAGGACGCCGTCAACGCGGCCATGAAGGAGGCCGCCGCGGGGCCGTTGAAGGGCATCCTCAAGTACACCGAGGACGCCATCGTCTCCAGCGACGTGATCGGCGACTCGCACAGCTCGATCTTCACCGGCGACCTGACCATGGTGATGGGCGACAACCTGCTGAAGGTCGTCAGTTGGTACGACAACGAATGGGGTTATGCCTGCCGCAGCGTCGACTTGATCGAGAAGATCGGCAAGCTGTAAACCGTTCTTGTAGGGTCGAGCGAAGATGTAGGGTGGGTCGAGCGACCATGCAGAGCATGGTCGCGAAGACCCACCAGGAGGTAGCCGAAGGTGGTGGGTCTTCGCTTCGCTCGACCCACCCACCCCTGTAAAGGTCTTAATCTGTTACGGTTTCACGGTTTATGGTATCACTTCGGCTTCGGCGCGCGTCACAACGGGGTGGCGGCGGGTGAACGGGTCTCGCGAAGCAGGAG
>JBKQVT010000106.1:0-9616 GCA_052139835.1 Thermoguttaceae bacterium | reverse complement strand
TGACGTGCCATCACGGGGACTCCGTTCAACAGGGTTATTTCCGAAAACCACCCTATCGAACCTCCCCGTGATGCTTTCACCTATACCAGTTTTCCACCTCGTTGCATTTCAATTTTGACACCGCCCTACACTAACCCGACGCCTGTGCTTTCCATTTCACGCTGAACCAAGACAGTCTGGGGGACTGGTCCCCCAGAATGCGCCCCAAAGAACCGTTTAACCCTACACTAACCCGACGCCTGTGCTTTCCATTTCACGCTGAACCAAGACAGAAGCCGCTGAGCGGGAAGGGGATGACAATCTTGCCTACGATGAGGTGTGGTGTGTTTTCGACATAGACGAACACCTTTACGTGGGCGAGGCCAAAGAGATGGCGAGAGACAATGGCATTCGTTTGGCAATCTCAAATCCGTGTTTTGAGCTGTGGTTGCTCCTGCATTTCCGGGAAAGTCCGGGGATGCAAGACCGCGCCAGGATGAAAGCGATGCTCACCAAGCACGTGCCAGGATACGATAAACACGTTGAGTATGCGACGTACTCGGCGGGATATACACAAGCGGTGAAACGAGCCGAGCGGATGGATAAAGCCGCCGAACAAGCCCACGAATCGGGACGCAATCCGACGACGGGCGTGTACAAACTCACAGAATCCATTCGCGGCGAGAACTCGGACCTTTAGCAAAATCCCGCAAGTTGTTACCGTGGAAGGGGAATTCCAAGCGTATCAGCCCTCTTCGGCGCGGCCCCCTCCACTGGGGTAGATTTCAAGTTGTGCCGCCTGTGCGGACGAAACTGATGGTAGTGGATAAGCCGGCGGGGTGGCGCTGGCCGAGGCCGTGGCACGCGGCCTGGAAAGCCGCTAGACTGAGTTCTCACCCGTCGTCCTCCTGCAAGCGTGGCCGCCGATGGATTTCCGTGTCGATCTCAGCGTCTTCCGCGGGCCCTTGGACCTGCTCCTCTACCTGGTGCGCAAGCACGAGGTCGAGATCGTCAACATCCCCATCGCGCTGATCACCGACCAGTACCTTCGCTACTTGGCGGTCCTGGAGCAGTTGGACGTCAACGCGGTGGGCGACTTCCTGGCCATGGCGGCCTGGCTGATCGAGATCAAGTCGCAGCAGGTCCTGCCCCGCGGCGACGAGGTCCAGGAGGAGTTGGAAGACCCCCGCCAGGAACTGGTCCGCCGGCTGCTGGAATACAAGTGTTACCGCGATGCCGCCAGCATGTTGGAAGAGTGCGGACGAAGCTGGCAGCAGCGCTATCCGCGGCTCTCCTGCGACTTGCCCCGCCAGGAGCGCAACCTGGCTGAGGAGCCCATTCGGGAAGTGGAGCTTTGGGACCTGGTCAGCGCCTTCGGGCGGATCATCCGCGAGAACGTCGCCACCAAGCCGTCGAACATCGTTTACGACGACACCCCCATCCACGTCTACATGGAGCGGATCCACCGCCGGTTGGTCCAGCGGGGACAACTGGCCTTCAGCGAGCTGTTCGACGCCAGCATGCACAAATCGGCCTTGATCGGCATCTTTCTCGCCGTCCTGGAGTTGGTCCGCCACCACCGCGTGCGCGTCCAGCAGAACGACCTCTTCGGGGAGATCTGGGTGCTGCCCGATGGCGATTGCGGCCAACCCCTGGACCTCTCCGACGTCGACGACTACGAGGCAGCTAAGGATGAAGGATAAAGGATGAAGGATGAATTGTTTGGGGCAAGCCTGTCCGGTCCTCCTTGATCCTTGATCCTTCATCCTTTATCCTTATCCCTCATGATCAACAACGTCCCCGTCAAGACGCTCACGCACAAGGACCTGACGATCGAGGGCTATTCGCGGGCCGCCGTGCAGACCTACTGGCGCATCCCGGAGTTGAAGATCGGCTTCGACCTCGGCGCGCAGCCCTGGTCGTTCATGGGGACGCCGACGTGGCTGGTCACGCACACCCACATGGACCACCTCGTGGCCCTGCCGGTCTACGTGGCGCGGCGGCGGATGATGAAAATGGAGCCGCCGGTCATCTACTTGCCCGAGGGCGCGGTCGAACCCATGCAGCGGGTGCTGCGGCTCTTCAGCCGCATGGATCGCGGCCGTTTGCCCTGCAACCTGGTGGCGACGCGGCCGGGCGATGAAATCGAACTCTCCCGCGAGCTGGTGGTGACCGTCTCGGCGACCAAGCACACGGTGCCCTCGCTGGGTTTCGTGGTCTGGCAGCGGCGGCGGAAGCTCAAGCCGGAGTTTCTCGCCCTGGCGGGCGAGCAGATCCGCGATCTCCGCCTCTCCGGCGTCGAGGTGACCAACGAGGTCCGCACGCCGCGATTGGCCTACCTCGGCGACAGCGCGCCGGAGGGCCTGGACGCCTGCGAGGCCATGTACGCCGCCGAGGTGCTCATCATGGAGTTGACCTTCGTGGCCCCCAGCCATCGCAAGGACAAGATCCACAAGTTCGGCCACATGCACCTGGACGATTTTCTCGATCGCCAGGGGCGTTTCGCCAACGAGTTGATCATCGCCAGCCATTTCAGCACGCGCTACCATCCCAGCCAAATCCGCCACCACGTCGAGCAGGCCCTGCCCGAGATGATGGGGGGGCGGCTGCACCTCTGGATTTGAAGAGGGACCAGGGGCCGAGGCGAGCCGCGGGGTTTATCCCCGCGGTTGGGTTGCGCCATCCCCACTATCAAAGCCCATCTTCTTCGCCATTCCAATGTAGCCACGTGGGTGGTCCGCTTGCGAAGGCCCGCCGGACGCGGTATCTTGATGAGTTTGCCTTCGAGTGCCTTCCTACCTATCTGCTTTGAGGAGACGAACCGTGGAGAAGAGACGCTTCGTGACCGTCGACGGCAATGAAGCGGCCGCCAATATAGCCCACCTGTGCAACGAGGTGATGGCGATCTACCCCATTACCCCCTCGTCGGGGCTGGGTGAACTGCCCGATGCCTGGGCGGCCGCCGGCCGCAAAAATGCCTTCGGCGCCGTGCCGGTGGTGGTGGAGATGCAGAGCGAAGCGGGGGCGGCCGGGGCGGTGCACGGGGCACTGCAGGCCGGGGCCCTGACGACCACCTTCACGGCCTCGCAGGGCCTGCTGTTGATGATCCCCAACATGTTCAAGATCGCCGGGGAGCTGACCGCGACGGTCTTCCACGTCACCGCCCGCACCGTGGCCACCCATGCCCTGTCGATTTTCGGCGACCACAGCGACGTGATGGCCTGCCGGTCCACCGGCTGGGCACTGCTCTCGGCCGACTCGGTGCAGGAGGCGCAGGACATGGCCCTGATCGCGCAGACGGCGACCTTGGAGGCCCGCGTGCCCTTCCTGCACTTCTTCGACGGTTTCCGCATCTCGCACGAGGTGAACAAGATCGAGCAACTGACCGAGGACGACGTCCGCGCGATGATCGACATGAAGCTGGTCGAGGCGCATCGCCGCCGGGCGCTGTCGCCGGAGCGGCCGCAGCTTCGCGGCACGGCCCAGAATCCGGACGTCTTCTTCCAGGCCCGCGAGGCCTGCAACCCCTTCTACGACGCGGCCGCGGCGATCGTGCAGAAGACGATGGACAAGTTCGCCGCGCTCTGCGGGCGGCAGTATCACCTCTTCGACTATGTCGGCGCCGCCGACGCCGATCGCGTCGTGGTCATCATGGGTTCCGGCTGCGGCGTGGTCGAGGAGACGGTCGAGAAGCTCGTGGCTGAGGGGCAGAAGATCGGGTTGGTCAAGGTGCGGCTCTATCGCCCCTTCGACAATGCGGCCCTGCTGGCTGCACTGCCGAAGTCGGTCAAGAGGATCGCCGTGCTGGACCGCACCAAGGAGCCCGGCGCCAGCGGCGAGCCGCTCTATCAGGACGTGATTACGGCCCTGGCCGAGGAGGGAAAAGCCCCGCTGCCGCAGGTCATCGGCGGCCGCTACGGGCTCTCCTCGAAGGAATTCACCCCGGCGATGGCGGCGGCGGTCTTCGCCGAGCTGGCCAAGCCGGCGCCCCGGCGGCATTTCACCGTCGGCATCAACGACGACGTGACGCACCTCAGCCTGGACTACGACCCGCGGTTCACCACCGAGGGCGACGACACCACGCGGGCGGTGTTCTTCGGCCTGGGCAGCGACGGCACCGTCAGCGCCAACCGCAGCTCGGTGAAGATCGTGGGCGAGTCGACGCCGCTGCACGCCCAGGGCTACTTCGTCTACGACTCGCGCAAGGCCGGCTCGGTGACCACCTCGCACGTCCGCTTCAGCCCGCGGCCCATCAAGGGCTCGTACCTGGTTCACCAGGCCAATTTCGTCGCCTGCCACCAAGTCCAGTTTTTGGAGCGGATCGACATGCTGTCGATGGCCGAGCCGGGGGCGACCTTCCTGCTGAACACTCCGTACGGCCCCGACGAGGTCTGGGACAAGCTGCCCGCCAAGGTGCAGCAGGTGATCCTCGACAAGAAGCTGAAGTTCTACGTGGTCGATGCCTACCGCGTGGCCCGCGAGGCCCAGATGGGCGTGCGGATCAACACCGTGATGCAGACCTGTTTCTTCAAGCTCTCGGGCGTCATTCCGCCGGAGGAGGCCCTCGCCCACATCAAGGACCAGATCAAGAAGACCTACGGCAAGAAGGGCGGCGGCACCGTGGTGGAGCGGAACAACGCCGCCGTGGACGGCGCCCTGGCGGCGCTGAAGGCGGTAAAGGTGCCGGGGCGGGTCACGTCGACCCTGCCCATGGTGCCCCCCGTCCCCGACCATGCCCCGGCCTTCGTCAAGGACGTGCTGGGCATGATGATCGCCAACCGGGGCGACGACCTCCCGGTCAGTGCCCTGCCCTGCGACGGCACCTTTCCCACCGGCACCACGCAATATGAGAAGCGGAGCATCGCCCAGGACATCCCCATTTGGGACCCGAAGATTTGCATTCAATGCGGGCTGTGCTCGCTGGGCTGTCCCCATGCCACGATCCGCATGAAGGCCTACGACCCGGCCCTCCTGGCCGGCGCGCCCGAGGGCTTCCAGGCGACCGACTGGAAAGGCAAGGAATATCCCGGCTGGAAGATGACCTTGCAGGTGGCGCCCGACGATTGCACGGGCTGCGGGCTGTGCATCGACGTTTGCCCCGCCAAGGACAAGGAGGTGGTCAAGCACAAGGCGATCAACATGGAGCCGAAGCTCAGGCACCTGGACCGGCAACGGGCCGCCTACGACTTCTTCCTCGGTATCCCCGAGGTCGATCGCACGGCGGTGAAGGCCGACACGGTCAAGGGCTCGCAACTGTTGCAGCCGCTGTTCGAGTTTTCCGGGGCCTGCGCCGGCTGCGGCGAGACGCCCTACGTCAAGCTGCTGACGCAGTTTTTCGGCGACCGCATGTTGATCGGCAACGCCACCGGCTGCTCGTCGATTTACGGCGGCAACCTCCCCTGCACGCCCTACGCGCAGAACCCCGAGGGTCGCGGCCCGGCCTGGTCCAACTCGCTGTTCGAGGACTGTGCCGAGTTCGGCATGGGCTTCCGCCTGGCCATCGACCAGCAGATCGACCACGCCGGCATGCTGCTGCGGCGGCTGGCCGGCAAGCTGGACGACGAATTGGTGGGGGCATTGATCAACGCCCCGCAGGAGACCGACGCGGAGATCGCCCAGCAGCGGGCTCGGGTGGCCGACTTGTTGGCGCGGTTGACGCGCCTCGACGACCCGGACGCCCGCAGCCTGGCGGCCTCGGCCGATTACCTCATCCGCAAGAGCGTGTGGAGCTTCGGCGGCGACGGCTGGGCCTATGACATCGGCTTCGGCGGCCTGGATCACGTCTTCGCCTCGGGCCGCGACGTGAATATCCTCGTGCTCGATACCGAGGTCTATTCCAACACCGGCGGCCAGTCCTCGAAGGCCACTTTCCGCGGCGCGGTGGCCAAGTTCGCCGCCGCCGGCAAGCCCAGCCGCAAGAAGGACCTCGGCATGATCGCCATGGCCTACGGCGACGTCTTCGTCGGCCAGATCTCCCTGGGCGCCAACCCGCTGCACGCCATCAAGACCATCCGGGCGGCCGAATCGTACCGGGGCACCTCGCTGTTGATCGCCTTCAGCCATTGCATCCCCACCTGGGGCATCGACGTGGCCTGCGGCATGACCTTGCAGAAGGAGGCCGTGGCCTGCGGCTACTGGCCGCTGTATCACTTCGACCCGCGGGAGCAGGCCCACCCGTTCCATCTGGACAGCCGCAAGCCGGTGGGTACGTTCAAGGATTTCGCCCTGAAGGAGGCCCGCTTCAAGATGCTGGCCAACTCCAAGCCCGAGGCCTCGGCCCGGCTGCTGGAATTGGGGCAGCAGGACATCGACGAGCGCTGGCACCTCTACGAGCAATTGGCCGGCGTCGATCGGTCGATGGAGAGCGAAGGAAACGGCAGCAGCAACAAGCCGCAAACGAAGGAGGTGAAAGCATGACCGCCGACCTGACTACCAAGTACCTGGGATTGACCCTGAAAAACCCCCTGGTGATCGCCGCCTGTCCGCTGACCTACCGGGTGGAGACGCTCGTGCGCCTCGAGGCGGCGGGCGCGGCCGCCGTGGTCCTCCCCTCGCTCTTCGAGGAGCAGATCGCCCACGACGAGGTCGAGATGACGCGGGTGCATGAAATCGGCACCGAGAGTTTCGCCGAGTCGCTCACCTATTTTCCCGATGCCGACGAGTATCACACCGGCCCGGAAACCTATCTCGAATTCATCGAGAAGGCCAAGTTCGCCGTGAAGATCCCCGTCATCGCCAGCCTCAACGGCATCAGCACCGGCGGTTGGACGCGCTATGCGAAGATGATGCAGGACGCCGGGGCCGACGCCCTGGAGTTGAACGTCTACTTCGTCGCCGCCGATTGCGACACCACGGCCGCGCAGGTCGAGTCGCGCTACCTGGAGCTGGTCGCGGCGGTGAAGAAGTCGGTCTCCATCCCGCTGGCGGTGAAGGTGGGGCCATATTTCTCCGCCATGGCCAACATGGCCCGGCGGTTGGTCGAGGCCGGCGCCGACGGCCTGGTGCTCTTCAACCGCTTTCTCCAGCCCGACATCGACCTGGACACGCTGGAGACCACGCCGAAGCTGGTGCTGAGCAGCCCCAACGAGCTTTTGGTGCCGCTGCGGTGGATCGCCATCCTCCGCGGCCGCGTGGACGCCTCGCTGGCGCTGACCAGCGGGCTGCACGACGCCGACGGTATGGCCAAGGCCCTCCTGGCCGGCGCCGACGTGGGCATGGTTGCCTCGACGATCTACGAGGACGGCAGCCAGCAGGTGGGCCGCATCCTCGCCGGCCTGCGCGACTGGATGGAGGAGAAGGAGTACGACTCGGTCGAGCAGCTCAAGGGGAGCATGAGCCAGGAGAACTGTCCGGACCCTGCCGCCTTCGAGCGTGGCAACTACATGAAGGCGCTGACGTCGTACACCGGCAAGTTTATCTGACGGGAACCGGAGGCGTAAGCCTCCGGATAACAAGGCGGAAGGCAGAGCGTCCGCGATGGCGTCATTCTTGCATCGCCACGCCCGCCGGCTGCGCCCGGTGGAAAGGTTGCTGGTTGGGATATTTCTGCAACCGTTTTTTGAACGGTCGCGAATTCGAAACGGTTCCTGACACCTTTTCTTCTCCACCTTTTCTTCTCTAGCAGACTGACTCAACGACGAAAGCGGAGGGCAACCCCATGGATCAACACGAAAAAGGCTCTGGTAGGCGGCACTTTCGGTGGCTGGCTGCTTTGGGAATGCTGACAATCGGACCTGCCGGCTGTTCACAACCAACTCCGTCACAGCAAATCCTTGGCAAGTGGGAAGAGATCAAGGAGGACTCGCGCGGCCAGGTGTTTAAGAAGGTTGCAACGTTCACTGACGGGAAGGGACTCGCCGGGGTGGAGTTCTTCAAGGATGGCTCGATGATGTGGTATGCCCATTACGCCAAATGGATGCTCTTAGAAGATGGGCGGCTAAAACTGGACTTCTCCGTGCTGCCGGGTGCCGGCGACGTTAAAAAAGTCACATTCGAGAAAGACACCATGATTCTTGCCTTCTCAGAAAGGCAGTTGGAAGCACGCGCACACCCGTCACTACGGGCGTCTTGGCCCTACGCGCAGGCCCTCAAGCTCGCCCAGCATAACCCGGCGGTGATCCAGGAACTCGGCGAGCCCATCGAAGCCGGCTTCCTGGTGGTCGGCGCGGTCAACGACGCCGGCTTCACGGGCAATGCCGACCTCATCATCTCGCTGTCCGGGCCGACGAACACGGCCACCGCCCACGTGGTCGCTCACAAGAGCGAGGGACAGTGGAACTTCGACAACGCCGTCGTGACCGTCAACAACACGGGCACGACGATCGACCTGCTCACCAGACCAGGCCGGCGCGTGCGGCACATAAAGACCAGCCATCCGCTTCCCCAACCCGAGTTGCCGCTCCCGAATCCCTGACGCCTGTTCCCGCCGGGCGGGACCCGCTTGTCCGGCGGTTTCAACATAATGTTTGCCGACCGCGAGGCGGCCGGTCTGACACCCTTGGAACGGAAGAAGTAGTGGGTGTGCGGGCCTATGGCACCCTGGGAGCCATGAAACAGTCGATGTCAAAGGCGAGCGGTTTGCTGCGGTAGATTTTGCCAAGAGCATCCACGCAAACGCTTTCTATCTCGACCGCACCCACTTGACCACGATCAGAGAGGGCCTGTGCAAACACTTCCGGTTCCGCGTAGAAGTCCCAGGAATGGCCGGGTTTAAGCTCCTCGGGCAGTTTCTCATCGTAACGGCAGATCGGGAACAGTTCGGGGCGGCCATGCACGGCAACGCCAAAACCCTTAATGACCCCACCCCTCTCACCCTTGTTCATCACCGTAGCGCGCAGCACTTCTCTCCCAGAGGTTGGTGTCTTTACAAACGCTGCGCTGTCCCAACTAAGCGCAACTTCCAAACCGCATTTCGTAAGGATTGGATTCTCGGGCTTCATCCAGCCGCCCTCGTGGTACGGGGCGAAGGTGGGTTTTCCACTTGCCTTTAGCTGTGACTCTTCAGCAAGCAGCCGTATGCGTATTTCACGGCTCCGATCAAGCAATTCTGTGAACTCTTCCGTACAGGCGACTTCTCGAAACGTGGCAACCCGGTCGCCGTCCGCGCTAACCTCGCGCCACTCAGTCCCAGCATCCCGATAAAAACCACCGCCATCCTTGTATGCCCAAAACAGCCGCTCCCCTCGTCGCTTGAGGAGATCACGATGAGTGTCATAGATTGCTAGGGGAAGGCCACCCACAATAGCGACAAGAACGAGGGCCCCTCCCCAAACCGGACTGACCTGCTTCCAACCAAAGCTCACCAGAACCAGAAGGCAGCCAGCTAAAAACAGCAGTGTGTGTATTGTGTGGGCCGTTTTCATAGAGTGTGTCAGTATCTTGCGGATTACCAGCCAGTAGAATCGCCACAACTCATCTAGTTTTGCCACCTGCCAGCCCTCCTATTGCATCGTGTCAGCCCGCCCTCAGTATCGAGCGGTCGTCCAGCAATTACAATAGGATGATCTGACTTTCTGTTTTGAACCAGCCGGAAATGGAAATTCTCGGTCGTTCGGGGTAGAATCACACCCTGAGCGAGGAGGATTTCATGAACACGCCACGACGACGTTTTGGCAGCGACGAGAAAGCAACCATTCTC
>JBKQVT010000105.1:0-20686 GCA_052139835.1 Thermoguttaceae bacterium | reverse complement strand
GTCCTTCGCTCGCGTAAAGCTTCCCCAAGCTGCGGTTCAGCTCGCCGAGCACCTCACGGACAAGCTCCCGGATCTTCCTCAGCGGATGGCTCGCCGGAATCCGCGCCTCCGGCGATAGCCGAAGTGATACCATAAACCGTGAAACCGTAACAGATTAAGACCTTTACAGGGGTGGGTGGGTCGAGCGCAGCGAGCCCCACCGAAGACGATTGGGGCTGCTTCTGGTGGGGCTCGGGACCATGCTCCGCATGGTCCCTTGACCCACCCTACGAAACTAATACCCGCGGCAGTGGAGCGCGAAGACCACTCCAGCGGCCAGCAGGCAGTAGACGCCGAAGAGATACCACCGCCCGCCCTCCAGCCAGCGGGAAAGCCACCGCAGCGCTAGCAAACCGGCCAGAAACGCCAAACACATGCCCAACAGGCTGGGGGCGAAATCGCCCCACGTCACGGCAAAGCCCTTTTCGAGGTGGTCCTGGATCAATCGCAAGACCTCGCGGCCGATCACCGCCGGGGTGAGAATGACGGCCAGGGCGAAGCTGAACTCCTCGACTCGCGGCTTCAGCGCCCCCAGCAGCAGGCCGACGGAAATCGTCGCCCCGGAGCGGGAGAACCCGCGGAAGGGCAGGCAGAGGCCCTGCACGGCACCCATCCAGGCGGCCTCGCGGAGGCCGATCTGGCGATTGCGGGCCGCTCGGCGCTCGATCAGTCCGGCGATCAAGATCAAGATGCCGACCGCGGCCAGCGCGCCGGCGATCAGTCCCAGGTGGTTGAAGAGCAGCTCGATCTCGGCTTTGGGCACCTTGCCGCTGGCGTCCTTGGTCAGCCAGCCGAACTTCTCCATCCCCTTTTCAATTCCCACCTTGAGCGGCCAGGCCACGGCCGCCGTCAACGCCGTGGCGACAGCCAATCGGACCGCCTGTTGCTTGAAGACCGCGCGGGAGGCGAAGATGCTCGCCTTCCAGGCCCGCCAAAAGTAGACGATGACGGCGAACATCGTGCCGGTGTGAAGCATCACCAAGAGCAGCACCTGCGGCGGCTCCGAGGGCTTCAGTCCCATAAGCTTCTCGGCCACGATGACGTGGGCGGAGCTGGAGACCGGCAGCAACTCGGCCAGGCCCTGAATCAGGGCAAGGATGATGATCTGGCCAAAATGAAGCAGCGTCATGGCGGTCGTCCAAAGGCATCCCCTCTCCCTTTGGGAGAGGGGCAGGGGGTGAGGGAGATCTGTAGGTTATGCTTCAGCATGACATGGGGTCAACAGGGCGGCTCCTCCACGGCGTTATGCTAAAGCATAACCTACGGGGCCATGGGGCCACAGCCCTAAGGCGAAAGGCCTCAGGCCGCCGCCGCGCCGCCTTCGTCGTAACGCCGCTGGTCGCCCTCCCACTCGGCGTCGTCGCCGTCCTCGTCGTCCTCGGTGTCCCAAGCAGCGTCGTCGCCGGAAGGATCCTCGAGACGCTCGTCTACGGGTTGCTCGTGCGGCTGCGGCGGTTGAAGGCGCGGGGCCGCCTTGCGCGGCGCCGGCGGCTTCCGCGCCCGCTTCGGCTTCTCCTTGGCCAGCTCCTCCAGCACCACCGCGGCGTGCGCGGACTCTCGGGCGTCGGGCAGCCGGGCCACCGGCGCCTTCAGCGTCTGGAAGAGCCGCAGGATGTGCTCGTGGCAGGTGAAGACCAGCACCTGGTGCCCGGCGGCGGCGAAATCGCGGAGCACGGCGGCCGCGGCCCCGGCCCGCTCGGCGTCGAAATTCACCAGCACGTCGTCCAACACCAGCGGCAGCGGGGCGCCCCGCCGGGCGTAACAGGCCGCTAGCGCCAGCCGCAGGCTGAGGAAGAGCTGCTCGCGGGTGCCGCGGCTGAGGGCCTCGACCGGCAGCACCTGCCCGTCGGCGTCGTCCACCCGCAGCACATTCTCGCCCAGCGGCGTCCAGACCCGCCTATAGCGGCCCTGCGTCAGGCGCTGCAAGTAGCCGGAGGCCTCTTGCAGGGTCTCCGGCTGCCGCTCTTGCTCATAAGTGGCGCGGATCACGTCGAGCGTGCGGCAAGTGACCGCCAGGGTTTGCCATCGCCGCACGGCGTCGTCGAGCCGCTGCTGGACCACGGCCAGATCGAGCTGCTTCCGCGCCAGTTGGCGGTCCTCGGCCAACGTCCTTAACTGCTCGGCAAGCTGGCCGCGGCGCTCGAAACGCTGTTGAAGCTCCTTGTCGGCGGCGGCGGCGCGGCGCAGCAATTCCTCGCGGCGGGGTTCCAAGGCGGCGCCGGCCTCGGCTTCGAGTTGCCGGCGGACGGCCTCTTGCGGGCAGTGGCCGGCGATGGCCTCGGCGATCTCGCGGTCGACTTCCTGGCGATCGTGCCCGAGGGCCTCGGCGCGGGCGGCCTGGACGGCGCGGCGGCGAAATTCCTGCTCGTCGCGGGTCCCCGCCTCGCGCAACAATTCCCGGCGCCGCCGCCCCCGCCGGCTCATGGCCTCTTCATGCTTGGCACGCTCTTTGGCGATTTGCCGCAATTGCTCGCGGATCGCCTGGCGGCGGGCCAGGACCGTCTCCTGCCGGACGATCGCCTCGCCAAGCTGGCGAAGCTGCTCGGCGGGCGCCGCCGCGCCGACGGCCACCCCGCTATCGGCCACAAGCTGGACGATCCGGCCGTTGAGGCTGTCCAACTCGCGGCGGCGATGGGCCAGCTCCTCGCTCCGCTGGGCCGATTGCCGCTGAAGTTGGGCCACCTGGTCGCACCGCAGCGCCAGTTGCTTCACGCACTTCGGCGGCAGCCCCGGCGGCAAGCCGGCCTGGCGCAGCACTTCGCGCCAGCGGCGCCGCGCCGCCGAAAACTCCTGCTCGGCATGGGCCAAGCGCTGGCCGGCCGCGGCCGCATCCTGGACCGCGGCGGCCTGCCGGGTCTCCAGCGGCAGCAATTCCTCCAGGGCCGCCAGGTCCTTCTCGGCGGCCGCCAGCCGCGCGGCCAGCGGTCCACCGCCCACGGGCAATTGAGCGTCCAGCACGTCGCGTTCCTCGGCGGCCTGCTTCAGTTGCATCTGGACCGTGGCGATCCGCTTCTGGCAGCCGTCCAACCGTCGGGCGCTGGCCCGCTCGGCCATGATCTTGCCCAGTCCGGCGGCCACCGCGCCGGCCAGCCCCACCAACGAGACGGCCCAACCGGGCGCGCCGGTCAGCGACGCGGGCAGGAACAGGCCGGCCATCAGCAGCGCGACGCCCGCCACGAAGATCGTCCCCAATCCGGCCAGCAGCCAGATCGGCGGCGACTGGCGCTCCAACAGGCGGCGGCTCTGCCGGTCGAGTCCCTCCGCGGAGGAGGCCATTTGCTCCAGCCGCTGCTCGATCTGGACGCGGCGGCGCAACTGCCCGACCAGGCTGCCGGCCCGGTCGATGGCGGCGGGCAACTGGCGATCCTGCCGGCTGCTCAAAGCGGCCTCGATCTGCGCGGCGAGCGCGCGGGCCGCCTCTTCGGCCGCAGCGGCGGCCTGCCGCGCCTGGGCCCGCTTCGGCCGGCAGGCCAGCACTGCCCGGCCCGCCGAGCGCAGCGTGCCGAGCATGCGCGGCGAGAGCGAAGGCAGCACGATCGGGCCGCCCCGCTCGTCCAGTCCGAGGCCCTTGTGCTCGGCGGCCACGGCCGCGGAAAGTTCGGCGAGTTCCTTCTCCAGGCCCGCGGCCTGACCTTCGAGCGCGGCGATCCAGGGCAGTTGCTCTTGCATCGCCTCGATGCGGGGCGCCAGCCGGCGGAGGGCCTCGTTGACCGCCAGGCCCGCGGCCTCGCCGCGAAGCTCCTGCCGCTGGCGGCGAAGCCCGTCGCGCTGCTGCTGGTGTTTGCGGATGCGGGCGTTCAGGGCGTCGAGCCGCCGGATGGCCTCCGGCGGCAGCGGCGCTTGCGGGCCCAAGGCGGCCAACTCGTCGTCCATCGCGTCGCGCCGCCGCCAGCGATCGCGCAGGCCGATGGCCAACTCAATTACTCGCGATTCATATTCCGCGGTATTCTTTTCCTCTTCCAGGCGGGCGACCTCGCGGTCGAGTTGCAGCCGGCCCGCGGCGATTTGACCGTAGCGGTGCATGAGGTCGTCGAGTTGCTCGATTTCCTGGCGGAGTTTCTCCCGCTCGGCCAGGAGTTGAGCGATCTGGCAGGGGCCGCCGTTGCGATCGAGGATGCGGTTTCGCGAGCTTTCCAACTCCCGCAGCACGTCGACCAGCGAGACGCGATCCACGCCCGCGCTGAGGTTGTAGAGAAACTCGGCGGCCTCGCCGTCGCTGAGCGTGCCGAGTTCCTGCATTTCCCGCAGCCCGACCGCGAAGATGTTGCTGAAGATTTTCTCGTCGATGTTCGACAAAAGGACCTTGAGCATGTGCTCGCCCTGGCGGGTGCCGTCGGCGGCGGTGAGGGTGAGTTCTTCGCTGCCCGGCTCGGGGCCGGCGTCGTCGTGGCGGGCCACCTGGAAGCGCCCGGCGGGCCCGGCCAACTCGATCCAGCCCCCCGGCCGACCGCCGCGCAGCGGCGGCAGATAGCGATGCCGCTGGGGCGAAAAGCCGTAGAGCATCGAGCGGACGAAGCAGAGCAAGGTGGTCTTGCCGGCCTCGTTCGGCCCGTAGAGCACGTTCAGTCCATCGGAAAGCCGTTGGAGCTTCAGGCCGCTCCATGTGCCATAGCCGTCGATTTCCAGGGCGGTGATGTTCATGACTGCACCTCCTCGCCGCTGAGCAGATCGACGCCCAACCAGGCGGCGTCGCGCAACACCGCCTGGCGGACCGCCGGGTCGACCAGCGCGGCGGCCGAGGCCAGCGCCCCGGCCAAGTGGGCCTCGCAGAGGTAACGCTCCAATTCCAGCGGCGCCGACTGGTTCACCTCGAACTGGCGGATCGCGCGGAGGAAATCGCCGCGGATCGTCTCTTGTTCGTACCACTCCGGCGGCAAGGCGGCGCCCGGCTCGACGACCATCGACACGCTCCAGGCGGCGGGGGAGGAAAAGCCGTGCTCGCTCCGCAGCGTGGCCAAAAGCTCACCGGCCAGGGCGCCCCGCCGCAACTGGGCAATCAACGGCCCGCTCCCGCCAACCGTCCACGAGACGAGCAAGTCCAGGTTCGGCGTGGTCTCCACCAGCGTCTGCAAGCGCCCACGAAGGAGCGATTCCAACTCGTCGCGGCCGGTCGCCTCATCGACCACCACCCGCTCGCCGAGCCAGCGGAGCGCGTCCACCGGCGCCAGGTGCGTGCGGGCCTGCCGATTCTCGTCGACCTGGACCAGCGTGCAGCCGTGGAGGCCGGCCTCGTCGGGCCGCCGGCCTTGCGGGCTGCCCGCGTAATGGGCCATCCGCGGCGTGCTGAAGAGCGTGCTGCGGTCGTGGCGGCCGCCCAACGCCCAGTAGTCGATGCCCTGCAAGCCCAGCGCCGCGGTCTCGACCGTCCCGTGCACCGCGGCGATCGTGTAGAGGCCGGCCGGATCGGGATTGAAATCGCCGGCCCGCACCAGGCGGTTGCCGTCGCGGCCGTGCAAAAGCACCCGCGCCAGCGGCGCGCCGTCGCGCGGGTGGATCAGCTCCGCGACGCGGCCGCGGGCCGCCAAGTGGACGTTCTCCGGCAGGGGAATGGCCGTTGGCCACAGCTCGGGCGGATCGACCCCGCCGCTGGCCCAATAGACCGGAATCTGCCGCTGGGCCAGCCGGGCAAACTGCTCGGCCAGGAACAGCGGCCCCCGCGGACCGGTCTGCGGCGGGTGGAGGATGTCGCCGGAGAGGACCAGCAGCTCGGCCTCCTCGGCCAGGACGGTGTCGAACACCCGCCCGGCCGCGGTGTAAGGGGCCTCCAGCAGCGGTTCCCGCAGGTGCTCGGGCACCTCGGCCACGCCCTCGACGGGCGTTTCCAGGTGGAAATCGCTGGCATGGACGAATCGGAAGGGCCGGTGCGACATGTTGCCTCCGTGCGGCGATGCCGGGGGAAGGGAGCTTCTACGGAGCAGTTTATCTTTCCGGCGGGAAAAGTGCTACGGCAGAAGGAGGGACCAGGGGCCAGGGGGCTAGAAAAGCCCGCCGACTGCGTCGGGGGGGCTGCGGTGGGGATCAGGTCGGTAATATGCGTTGCCTGGGTAATTTACATTCGGCATCTTCCTGGTATTCCCCCCGCGTCTCCGCGCGATGCCAAACCCATCAGCGTAAATCAGCGAAGATTAGTGTTCCCTTCCTCTTTCTCATGCAGGTCGGAAAGAATGAACCTCTTCCATTCCAGTTCGCCCTTGCGCCCAAAGTTGATGAGGTAGCCCACGGGCTGGCGGGCGATCCGCATGTAGTTGAACAGTTGAGCCTCGTGCTCCGAGAGCAGTTGGGCGACCGCCTTCAACTCGACAACGATGCCGCCGAAAACAAATAGATCGGGTTTGTAGCGGGTCTCCAGCGGCTTGTCCTTGTAGAACACTGTCAACTGGCTCTTCGCCTGGAACGGAATGCCACGCAGGGCAAGTTCGATTTCAAGGCTCTGTTGGTAGACCTCCTCGGCCATGCCGTAACCCAGTTGATTGTATACCTCGAACGCCGCGCCCATCAGCTTGAAACCCACTTCCCGGAACATCGTCATCCTCCCGGCCGGCAGACAACGGGAACGCTAATCTTCGCTAATCGACACTAATCAAAACCTTTTAGCGAAGATTAGCGAAAATCAGCGTTCCTCTCTTGCGTCGGGACTCTGCGAAACTTGACCAAGTCATTCTGACGCAGAACGCTGATCTTCGCTAATCGATGCTAATACTGTGCGCCGCGCCTCCTATTTTCCCGACGAAGAACTGGTTGCGGCGGCATCCTCGGGGACCGGCCAAAGCTCGATCACGCCGTCGGCCCGCGCGGTGGCCAGCGTACGACCGTCGGGCGAGAACACGCACGTCATTCCCATCGGAAAGTAATTGGGCCGCCGGCCTTTCCCCGCCCGGTGAAAGGCCGCCCGTTGCCGGCCGCTGTGCGTGTCGTAAATCACCACCGCCGGCGAGGCATTGCTGGCGGCAATGGCCAACAGGCGGCCGTCGGCCGAAAGCGCCGGCATGGCGGCCATCGCATCGCCGCCGAAGACCTTCTTGACGGTCGCCTTGCTGCGACCGCGGGCCAAATCGGCGATCGAGGCCGAGACCTCGTTTCCAGAGAAGGAGACCGTGATGACCGATTTTCCATCGTCCGAGAAGGCGACCTTCCGGCCGCCTCCCTCGATGGTGTGCCGCAGGGAGGCGGTGGCCACGTCGAACACCAGCAGGTTCTCCATGCCGAGGGCGGCCAACAGTTTGCCGTCGGGCGAGAAGGCCACTTCCGCCACGCTTTCCTTCGTCTTCTGGGTATGCAGCACCTTGTGGGCCGCCGTGTCCCAGAAATCCAACACGCACTCGCCGGTGGCCGTGGCGGTGAATCCGCCCCCTCCAAAACCGCCGCCGCCCCCCATGCCCATGGGCGGCACGTTCATTCCCCCGCCGCCCATTCCCGCGCCCATTTGCTGCACATTCATGCCCCCGCCGCAGGTGACCAGGATCAGGCTGTCGGGTGAGAAGGCCACGTCCATGACCGTGGACGGGTAGGGCTGCCGCATGACCGCCAACTGCCTGCCGACCTTCGGGTTCCAAAGCTGGAGCACGTCCGGCATCAGCGCGAAGACCAGCAGTTTTCCGCTGGGGCTGAAGGCCACGGGCGACTGGAACATCCCCATTTTGTCGAACTTGCATTGCCGTTGGAGACGGCCCGTGGCCGCGCTGTAGAGGTCGATCGCGTTGAACTGCTCGGCCATCGGCGAGGAGGGAACGGCCAGCAGCGAGCTATCGGGCGAGAAACTGACCAGGTGGTTGTTGCGGTTGCCGAACCCCGCCATCATGAGCATCGGCTCCGGCTGCCGCCAGAGCGGCTTACCCTTGGCGACGTCCCAGACCGCGAGGGAGCCCATGCCGTTGCCGGTCATGCCGCCCATGCCACCCATCATGCCCTGTTTCGCCGCATTTCCGGCCGGCATGGTCATAGGGATATGATAGGCGGCCAGGAAGCGGCCGTCGGGCGAGAACTGCATGAAGGTGGCCGTTTGCAGCCCTTTTGCCTTCAGTACCCGCGGCGCCGGCTCGGCCGGCGTGGCCACGCCGCCCGCGGTCAACACGGCCGCCATCGCCGCCAGCCGCGACACTCGCACAAGCAAAGCTCGTCGCATCGCAATCTCCTTTCTGTTCCCGTTCCCGCGCTGAAGAAAAGCCCGTCGTCGCTGCCTCTGGCGACGCTTTCAGCATACTCTTGCCGTGAATGAAAGCAAGCACACCTGAGGGAGGGAGGGAAAGGCGGAGGGCGGAAGGCGGAAGGGGGAAGGTGAGGGATTAGGGATCGCGGATTGGAGATTGGAGAAGCCCCGCGAATTACGCGACCAAGAAAAATAGGTCTGGCCCGTGTGTGTCGGGACTGGCGACCGTGTCCCTTGCGATGTTCTTGGACGCCCGACGCGGCGTAGTGCGACGTCTGGCAACGGTCACCCCATATTGCCAGCGCCGCCTGGATCCCCGTCCGACTTTGTGGGCTCGCCCGACTTCCGAAGAGGACGGTCGGGAAAAGAGTACAAGAGCCGTCGCTCTGCCAACGCTTTAGCGGCTCCATCGTAGCCGGGAAAAAGCGTCGCCGCGGTCACACCCTCTTTGGCGAGTAGCCAAAGCAATCGGCGAGCTTCGCCTGCCGGCACGGTGAAGTGGTAAAGAATTGGCGACTCCCGAAACGTGCTCTTGACGAACGGATCGTTTTCAATTGCTTCGTCGAGTGGCCGTCGGTCAACCGCAGCCGGTGGTTGCGAACTACTTCGACGACGCAGAGTAAACACCCCGTCCTGAGCGTGTAGATTCGGGTTTCCCGCCCGCGGTGCCGTGACTATGACGATTGGAAACTCGGAAGACGCGACCTTCACACGCTGGCTAACCGAAGCGGCGTCGCGTAATCCAGCGAGCGATAACGCCCATACGGCGATCCGGCCCAGCGGCGATTTCCCGGCGGGCGGCCGGAACAGGAAACTGCTTGCAGCAAAGTGCGCTGCCTTGAGGGGATGCCAGGACCAATCGAGCAACCGAGTAGGAACGCCGTGGTGTTGCGCGAGGGCCATTAGCGATAGCAACTCATCCGGCGGCCATTCGCATGGATTGCCACCTGCCCGAAACCGCGAGGTTAACACTAATAGCCCGCGACGTAGCGATTGCGAATCTTCTGGAAGCGGAAGGCCTGCCCTGTCTGCAATGTCGAAGAACTCTTGGACCAATTCCAACTCGGCCGCCGCTTGCTCATGGTCAGTTACCACCCGTGTGCCCTTCTTGATCTCGTCCGTGGCTTGGGGACCGAAGAGATCTATGCACGTTTCAATCCTCAGGGCTTTCGGAACAAGCCGATATTTCGCATCAGCGTGACCCCGGAAAATCCACATCTCGGGTCCGAATCCGCGGAAATACGGACCGCGCGCGGAAACCGCATCGAGGAATTCTTCCGGCGTCTCGCAGTCAACCTCTTGGACCACGGGCGGCAATGTCATTGTTTCGTTTCACTCCCTTCCTACCCGTCAACTCTTCGCGAGTTCTTCAGGCCCCGAGAGGTTCAGCGGTTTACGAGCGACTGTCAGGCGAAGGAAGCGATGCCTATTCAGTGCTTACGCCCTGCCCCGACGACGACTCCCCACGAAACCGCCACGCGCGCCGAAAGCCTAGCGACTCCGCCTCGGTGACTGTCTGCACGTAGCATTCGCCCGGTATCGCCCCGATTATGGCCCGGTCGTATTGCTGGTCGAATGGCAGGTGGTAAATGCGTTCCTTCGTGTGGGGATTGATATTGCACTTGATCATTGGGTACGACTTCGAAAGCGGAACCTGGACGACGCGAACTGCCAGTTTATCGGCAACCGCTTTGGCTACGGGAGTCAGCAACGTTGTCGTGGCCAGGACGGGGGTGACGTGTAGGGACGGATTCTCAAGCATGTAGTGTACGCATGTGGCAAATAGTTGGAAGACGTGTTTCTCGTGGATAACTTTTTCGCTGCTCCAACATTTCGCCTGGACAATTTCGACCTCGCTTCCTCTCACACATATCAGGTCGCGGCCAAAATCCTCATAACCCCTGACCGCGCCGTTGAAGAGCACCCGCCAGCCGCTCGTTTCCCTTTGGTAGCCGAGATAGCGCTCGTACAGCCTCCCGACTTCCCAATTTGAAAGATGCCGCGCGATATACGAATTGAGGGCCCGCTGATTCCTTTCGGTTTCGCTCAAGCGATCGTACTCATCACGCGGAAGATACTGGATCGCGGGGTCCGCCTGCTGGAGCTCCTCAACATTGTCAGCCTCGGCGGTTAAGGGCACCCGTTCATCGAGTATGACATCCCGGAATTCCTCAAGGAACGGGAAGTACTCTTCGTAGGTGCGAAGCTGATACTCAAGGAATTTTGAAAAAGCCTTCGCGTCACGCTTCTCAAGTTTGATTGACGCTATGACCTCCGCGGCCTTTGGCGCCGGGGGCTTCTTCAGTCTGACGCACTCCTCGCGAGCGGAATCCACAGAGCGTTCTGCATCGGCGATGAACGCAGCGAGCCAGCGGCGGCCGGTAAGCATCCCCGCCTTGAACGCCGCGTCGCGGCCGTCGACCGCCCGTTCGCGTTCGTCAAGAGTGAGCTTCTTTTCGTTTAGAGTGTTGCGAAGCCGGTAATTGGCGGCGCTCTCCTTGACCGCCGTCCCCAACCCCTTCCCGAGTGCGAACACAAAGAAGGCGGCCAGCGCAAAAATGAATAACCAACCGCCGAGATCCGTCGTGAACGCAAGCGGCGGTACGCAGTTCGCAATGCTAGGACTCATCGCCCGCCTCCCGAGTTTGCGGAACACGCCCCCGGACTTCGCCTCACCCCTCTTCAAGGATGAACAGGGCCATCCCCATTGGGACCGACAGCTTCCCGGCGTTGTAATCAAGCCATTGCTGCCCGCCGGTCATAGCGCCAAGCAAGACGGTTTCGTCGATCGGCATATGGTCGGCGAGGTACTGCATGTATTTCTCCTCGTGGCCAGGGAAGATGCGACGCAGCACATGAAACGTAACCGGGACGCCCACGGAAACGTCGCTCATGTCCTGGCCGATTGTGCGTAGAGCCGCGTCAATGAAACCATAAACGTAGCCAATGGCCTTCGGCTTAAGGCTACCGTCCGCGGACTCGATCGAGTAACGCGTGACCGTGGCCAACTGAAGCTGGAGCATCCCTGCGACGGCTTCGATGAACTGCGATTTTTTCCCCTCATCGAACTTAGCGCGCTTCTTGAAAAGGCCGAACATGCTTCCTCCAGCAACGGGCTCGGAGCGCACTGGTTGGATGTTCTCGGGTTGGCGAGCGCCAGGCCTGCCGGTAGTAGGTGCGTCCTGGTGCCGCTGTCCTGCTGTCACCAATCGGTCCGTTCCTCCACTCGACGAGCAGCGGCCTCAAGGCTTCGTTCGAGATTGCCCAGTCCGGCACCGCGACAACGTCCGGCAGCATCCTTCAGTTGCCTCACCGTGGCTTCGCCCGCGCCGTCCGTAAAGCGATGCTCTGGGTTGCCGAGCAGTCGATTCACTTCTTGCAGGAGCCTTTCGTCGGCCCTAACGGATTTCATCCCATGTGGATTGTCATCCATCGTTTTTCCCCCTCCGACGCACAAAAACTTGTCGGGCAAGCGCTCAGTCCCTGGCGCACGCCAAGGAATCAAGTCACGCGGCATGAAACGGATTATATCTCGCCGCCGCCCAGAAAGGAATCACCCCCCGCAGCCCGTGCCGGACCCGAAAGCGGGGCAGAACTGCTCCTCCCGCACGCGATCCTGGACATGCCCTCAGCATAGCATCGCCGGGAAGGAAAGCAAGAGCGGAAGGCGGAGAGGTGACGATAAAGGATCAAGGATAAGGGATGGAGGACGCGGGCACGTTTGCGGTTTCGGAAACGGCGCGCTCCCCGCCCCCGCGACGCAGTCGCGGGGCTTTTCCAGCCCCTGGTCCCCGGCCCCTGGCCCCTGGTCCCTGCTCAGGGCCGCGGCGCGCCGATCTTCAACAGCACCGCGCCGTGGCGGGCCACCGTCGTCTCGTAGCCGCCCGCAATCCGCCCCAAGTCCTTCTGCTGCCAGAGGTCGCGGACCGGGTATCCGTTTGCGGGTGGCGGGCCGGAAAGCTTCAACTCCGGCCAGTCGATCCGCACCGTGACGGCAAAATTCTCCCGGTTAAAGAGGCCCACGGCCAGCGTGCCGTCGGCCAACGGCCGGGCCCAAACCTCGCGGGGACCGTCGCGCTTCACGCGTCCGGCCGGCCGGCCCAAGGGGTCCTGATCCACGGCCAGCACTTCACTGTTAGTGACCAGGGCCTGCGTGAAGCGGTCCATGACCGAGAGGTCGCAACTCATCAGCAGCGGCGCGGCCAGCAGGCACCAGAGGCTCACCTGCGAAACCTGCTCGTTGGGCTCCAGGTGGGTGCGGTGCATCGTCGAGACCCCGCCCACCTTGCCCACGACCAGCGTGTCCGGGTCGTTCCAATGTCCCGGGCCGGCGTACTTCTCATGTCCGTCCTGGGTGAAGCCGACCTCGGACACGCGGCGCCAGGTGTCGGTAATGTCGTCGGTGGTCCGCCAGCAGTTGGCCCCCACCTTGTCTCCCCACTCCCAGACGTTTTCGCTGCCATACTGACAGAGGCTATAGACGATGTCGCGATGGCACTGGTCCAGGGCGTCGCCCATCACGCGGAAGGGCTTCATGGCCGCTTGCCGGCCGGTCTCCTTGGACACGGAGCTATACGAGCACCAGTCGTACTTCAGATAATCGACGCCCCAGCGAGCAAAGGTGTCGGCGTCCTGACGCTCGTGCTGGTAACTGCCGGTGTAGCCGCCGCAACTGTAGGGGCCGGGCGAGGAATAGATTCCCAGTTTCAGCCCCTTGCTGTGGACATAGTCGGCCAGGGCCTTCATGTCGGGAAAGCGGCTATTGCACTGGATTTCGCCCTTGGCGTTGCGCGGGGCGGCCCAGGTGTCGTCGATGTTGACGTACTGGAAGCCGTGGGCGGCGAGGCCGAACTTGACCATGGCGTCGGCGGCGGCCCGCACCTTTTCGTCCGTGACCACGCCGGCCCAGATGAGCCACGAGTTCCAGCCCATCGGCGGCGTCAACGCCAGCTTGTGCGGCCCGCCCACGATGGTCAGATTTCCGCGGGCGGTTCCCAGCGGGTTTTTCACCGTGACGGCCACCACGGTCGTGCCCGCCTCCGCCAGTGACCCGCTGATGATCCCGGTCCGCGGGTCCAACGTCAGGCCGGCGGGGAGATTCTCGGCCGCGAAGTGAAGCGGCGGCTCGCCGCTGGCGGGCACGAGGAAGAGGAACGGCTTGCCCGGCGTGGCGCCGGTGATCGTCGGGCTGTGCAGCGCCGGCCGCGGGGAATCTTCGTGCGCGATCGGCGGCCCGGCCGGCCACGGGGGAAGGATGCTCTCCGGCTGTGCCTTGGCCCCAGGGACCAGCTCCAGGATTCCGCCCGCCCAGTCGGCGCGGTCATAGTCGCCGCCGTCGCCGCCGTCGTTCACCCGCAGGAGCAGTTGCTTCACGCCGCGGAGATCGACCGTGAGCAGCTTCGCTTCATTCCCGCCGCGCATGACGCCCGTGTCGGCGAGCTTCTTGCCGTCGGCCCAGACCTCGAAGCCCACGCTGCCTTTTCCGTGGGCGTCGTCATCGACGCCGACCGCGGAAACGAACTTCGTGGCGCTGCCTTTGAGGTCGATCCACATTTCGCTGACAGAATAGGTGCCGATGCCGTGGACGAAGCCGACGCCGTGAATGGTCAGTGGGTGGCATTCCGCGGAGCAGCCCGCCCGCGGGGCGCTCCACCCCTGTTCGATCTTGTTCACGTCGAGGCTATCGATCCAGATCGCGCCGGCCGGCGCATCCTTGCCCCGCAGCACCGTCATGTCCTGGGCCCGGCCGCTGTGGGCCGCCAGAAAGACCAACGCGACGATCGGGGTGAAACCGGCGGGAATTCGCGTGACGAACCGCATGAGCATTCTCCAGGTGGGGCGTGATTAAGGATGAAGGATGAAGGATGAAGGAGGAACGGGAGGGCGGAAACGGTAGGGATAGGCAGGTCGGATACGTCCGTCCGGTCATCCTTTGTCCTTCATCCTTGATCCTTGGCGTGACACTTCCAGCATACTTCCTCGGCAAGAATGAAGCAAGCACGCCAAAAAGGGGGAGGCGAGGGGCGGAAAGTTTTGTAGGGTGGGTCGAGCGAAGCGAGCCCCACCATTAGGTTTTCGCGGGTCTCGGCAAGCGGCTTCCGAACTGTGTTTCGGCCTCTGGGGGAGCGACAGTCGCTACCTCCACCTGAGGTCCGGCGCGATCATGCCGCAGCCCGAAACATTCAGGGCCAGCACGGCGGCCAGTGCCGCATAAACAATCCAAAATAGCCTGCGCCTGTAACATGCCAGGAGGAAAATTGTCAGGCCGGCGTAGAATGCCCAGAAATACAGAAACAATGAGTCGCTGATTTTATCCATGATGTGTCCCAGGGCGAGGCACAGCCAGTAGGTCAGCCCGTTTGGAAATAACACAGCCAATCCCAACGGCTTCAGTGGATTGGACGCGCCCCCCACGGCCGCAACCAGGATGTCCGTTACAACGAGGGCCACGGCCCACGCTCCACCGACCAACCCAAGACGCGGTAACAGCGGGATCACGTCGAAGCCGTGGCGATGAGGGCCCATCCAGTCAACCACGCTGGGCTTTCGTACGGCCATGACATTATCCTCCCGTGAAAACGGCGTTGAAGCTGTCTCCCACCTGGATATATTGGCGACGTCCGAGGGGGTGTATAACGTTGCGGCCAACGGTCGGCCCTCGCCCTAACCCCCTCCCGGCGGGAGAGGGGACCGCGCGTCCGTGCTCTCTGCGGGCGGCTTGAGCGGCTCGACGTGGATCACCACGCGGCCCAAGTTGTGAATCCGGCCGCGGAGATACTCCTCCAGCCGCACGGTCAGGTCGTGGGCCGCGGTCATGGCCGTGGCCGCCCCAAGGCGGCAGTGAAAGGAGACTTGCAACTCGCCGCCCACCCGCTGGGCGACGATGTGGTGCGGATCCAGCGGGAAGCCGTGCTTGCGGTAGAAATCCTCCAGCGCGGCGCGGACCTGCGTCTGGGCGGCCGGTTCCGCCCGGACCGTGGCCGTCGCGTCGCCCACCGGCTCGAGGTGGGAGACGATCCGCGACAGGCCGGGCACGGTGGCGCGAAGGTCGCGCTCCAGCTCGGTGGCCAGCCGGTGGGCCTCCTCCAGGCGGAGCTGGCCGTTGACTTCGAGGTGGAATTCGATTCCCAGGTGACCCTCGTCGTCGAAGATGCGGATGCCGTGGGCCCCCAGGCCGTGGCGGGCCGCCAGCACGCGGACCGTCGTCGTCAGTTCCTCGTCGGCCTGGGCCAGCGGCTCGGCGTGGACGACCACGTCGGCGCGGGGCAGGACCGCGCCGATGGCCAACGCCGCCTGATCGGCGATCTCGTGCGACTTCTCGAAACTCGTCGCATGTCCGACCGAAAGGGTCACGTCGGCGAAGTTCTCCGGACCGCTGCGCCGCAGCCGGACCTTGGTCACCTGCAAGACGCCGGGCACCGCGGCGGCCGCTTCGGCCACCCGCTCTTGCAGATCGACGGGAATGCGGTCCAGCAGGTCGTCCAGCGATTTCTTGCCCAACCGCAGGCTCACGCCCACCACGATGGCGGCCACGCCGAGGGCGGCCACGGTGTCGGCGTTCTTCAGCCACGAAAACTTCCACTGGCTGGCCGCCCACGCCCCCGCCAGCCCCAGCAACACGACCCCCGAGGACCAGATGTCGGTGGAGAAGTGCAGGGCGTCGGCCTCCAGCGCCTGGCTTTGATACTTCCGGGCGGAGCGGCGCAGGGCGAGCGAACGCCAGAAATCGACCGCCATCGAGAGCATCACCACGAGGAAGGCCCAGAGGTTGACGTCCACCTCGGTCCGCTGCTTGAAGACCAGGCGTTGGACGGCCTCGTAGACGATCCACAGGCAGGTGACCAGGAGGAGGACGGTTTCCAGCAGCGCGGAGAGGTTCTCGGTCTTCCCCCGCCCGTAGGTGTATTCCTGGCTGGCCGGCCGGCCGGAGACTCGCACGGCCCAGAGCGTCACGCCGGAGGCCACGAGGTCCAAGCCGGAGTGGGCGGCCTCGGAGAGGATGCCCAGGCTGTTGGTGAGGATTCCGACGATCAGCTTCAGCAGCACCAGCACGCTGGCGGCCAGCAGTGAGGAGAGGGCGACCCCGCTCTTTTCGCGGTTTTCCTGCTGGCGGTCCGGAATATGGGCGTCGGCCATGATCGGCGGTCGCTCTTGGGGGTACTGAATTTATAGCTTGCCCAGGGGAGGTTGTAAACGTTATGGTATTAGAAAGCCAGGAGTTAGAAGTTAGGATTTAGAAGGCAGAAGCAACGAACGGCCGCCACTGGGCGCTTCTAACTCCTAACTTCTGACTCCTATCCGGCCTGTCCCCGAAGGGAGCCCCATGAGCCAGTCAGAACCGCTCCGCGTGCTGGCGGAGGGAAAATTCACCCGCCTCGTGGCCAAGGGCCACTGGGAATGGGTCGAACGCGTGAACGTCTCCGGCGGCGTGGTCATCTTGCCGATCACCGCGGACCGGCAGGTGGTCCTGGTCCGGCAGTACCGGATTCCGGTCCGTGCGCCGGTGCTGGAATTGCCCGCCGGACTGGCCGGCGACAACCCCGGCGCGGCGGGCGAGGCCCTCATCGAGGCCGCCCGCCGCGAACTGCTCGAAGAGACCGGCTACACGGGCCAGCGGTGGCGATGGCTCTTGGAGGGTCCAAGTTCGGCGGGCCTGACCAACGAGAGTTTCCACTTGTTTCTCGCCGAGGACGTGCGGAAGGTCGCCCCCGGCGGCGGCGACGCCAGCGAGGAGATCGACGTGGTGGTGGCGCCGTTGGACGGGATCGACGACTGGCTGGCGGCCGAGCGTCGCGCGGGCCTGGTGATCGACCCGAAGATTTACATGGGGCTGTATTTCGTCTCCATTCCTAACTCCTAACTTCTAACTCCTAACTCCTGCCCCTGATGATCCTCCTCGAGGTCGAAAACGTCCGCAAGCACTTCGGCCCCGAGCCGGTTCTGGACGGCGTGACCTTCGAGGTCCGCCCCGGCGAGCGGATCGCCCTGGCCGGGCCCAACGGCAGCGGCAAGACCACCCTGCTCAGAATCCTCGCCGCCAGGGAAGAGGCCGACAGCGGCGCGCTCCGGCTGCACGCCGCCGTGCATCCCGGCTACCTCGAACAACAACCCCGCTGGCAGAGCGGCCGCACCCTCTGGGACGAGGCCCAATCGGCCTTGGCCGGCCTCATCGCCCTGCAAGAGGAGTCGCTCAGCGTCGCGACGGCCATCGCCGAAGAAGCCGATCCGGCCGAGCACAAACGCCTGGCCGACCGCTACGATCACCTCCAGCACGAGATCCAGCGCCGCGACGCCTACAACCTGGAACACAAAATCGCCCGCGTCCTCCAGGGACTGGGCTTCCGCGAGGAGAACTTCCGCCAGCCGGTCGAGTCGCTCAGCGGCGGCGAGCAGAACCGCCTCATGCTGGCCACGCTCCTGCTGGCCGAGCCCAACCTCATGTTCCTCGACGAGCCCTCCAATCACCTCGACATCGAGGCCACCGAGTGGCTGGAAGATTTCCTCTTGGAAAGCTCGGCGGCCCTGGTCCTGGTCAGCCACGACCGCTGCTTCCTCGACAAGGTGGCCACCCGCACGCTGGAACTCTTCCGCGGCACCGTGGAAAGCTACACCGGCAATTACACCGCCTACCGCCAACAGAAGGCCGAGCGGCTGCTGGTCCAGCAGCGGACCTACGAGAAGCAGCAACTGGAAATCGCCAAGGCCAAGGAGTTCATTCGCCGCCATCACTACGGGCAGAAGCACGCCCAGGCCGAAGACCGCCGCAAGAAGCTGGAGCGGATCGAGCCGGTCCCGCCGCCGCGGGAGATCCACGTCCCGCCGCTGGCCTTTCCGCCGGCCGCCCGCAGCTGCGACTTCGTCCTCCGCGCCCAGCAATTGGGCAAGTCCTACGCCCGGCGGCTCTTCGGCGGCGTGGACGTCGAGATCCTCCGCGGCCAGCGCTGGGGGCTGCTGGGGCCCAACGGCTGCGGCAAGACGACGCTGCTGCGCTGCCTGCTGGGCCTGGAACCGCCCGAGGAAGGCCACGCCCGGCTGGGGCAAGGCGTGGCGGTGGGTTACTTCGACCAGCAGTTGACCGCCCTGGACGACGAGCAACCCGCCCTGGAGGCCATCCGCCCGCCGCACAAGCAGTTCAACGACCAGCAGCGCCGCGACCTGCTGGCCCGCTTCGGCATCAGCGGCGACACGGCGCTGCAACGGGTGGGCAACCTCAGCGGCGGCGAGCGTTGCCGGGCGGCGCTGGCCCGGCTGGCCGCCGCGGACGCCAATTTCCTCGTCCTCGACGAACCCACCAACCACCTCGACCTCTGGGCCCGCGACGCCCTGGAACGGGCGCTGCTGGACTTCGACGGCACCGTGCTCTTCGTCAGCCACGATCGCTACTTTATCAATCGCGTGGCCGATCACCTCATGATCCTCGACGGCGGCCGGCTGCAAGTGATCGAGGGAAACTACGAGGCCTATCAGCTTCACTCCGGCCGCAAGGCGGCGGAGGCCGTCGCCGAGGAGGCGGCCGCGCCGCCGCCGGCCAAGACCGAAAAGAAATCGCCGCGCCGCCAGCGGCGCTTTCCCTATCGCAAGATCGCCGACCTGGAAGACGAAATCTTCGAGCACGAGACGTGCGTCGAGAACCTCCAGGAGGAGTTGGCCCGCGGCGAGACCCATCGCGACGGCCAGCGGGTCCGCCAGATCAAGGCCGAGATCACCCGGCACCAGGAGTCTCTGGTGACGCTCTATGCGCACTGGGAAGAGGCCGCCGAGATGAACTGGTAGCGGATGGCTTTGTGCCACGGCTGTCTCAGCCGTGCAAACCGTGATCGCGGGACAAAAACACGGCGGCTCCCTTCGATCGAGGGAAGCCGTACACGTCTGGATCGACGGCATGTCGCTAAAATGGAGAGTTTTTTCTCTCCACGTCAATCCGGATTGCTTTTCTCAGACCACCGGCCATAGAATTCCAGCGGAACTGTTGTTCCAGCGGACCCGCGCCCTTTAGGCAACGCAGTCCGAAGGAGGACAGTCATGGTAGCGATGCAGAAACTTGCGGGCAAAGTCGCCGTGGTTACCGGCGCATCGAAGGGGATCGGGGCAGCCATCGCCAAGCGCCTGGCCGACGAAGGCGCATCGGTGGTCGTCAATTACGCCTCCAGCAAGGAGGCCGCCGACCGCGTCGTGGCCGCGATCGCCGCCAAGGGCGGGAAGGCCGTGGCCGTGCAAGCCAATATGGCCGACAAGGCCGATATTCAGCGCCTGTTCGCCGAGACGCAGCGGGCGTTCGGGCGGCTCGACGTGTTGGTCAACAACGCCGGCGTTTACGAGTTCGCCCCGCTGGAGGAAGTGACCGCCGAGCATTTCCACAGGATGTTCGACCTGAACGTGCTGGGACTGCTCTTTGCGTCGCAAGAGGCGGTCAAGCATTTCGGCTCCGACGGCGGGAGCATCATCAACATCAGCTCCGTGGCCGCCACGGCCGCGCCCCCGACGACTTCGGTGTACAGCGGGACCAAGGCCGCCGTGAACGCCGTGACCCGGTCGCTGGCCCAGGAATTGGGCCCGCGCAAGATCCGCGTCAACGCGATCAACCCCGGCATGGTCGAGACGGAAGGGACGACGTCGGCCGGCATCACCGGCGATGCGAGCGAATTTCGCAAACAGACGGTTGCGCACACCCCCCTGGGCCGCATCGGTCAGCCCCAGGACATTGCCCCCGCCGCGGTCTATCTGGCCTCGGCCGACTCGGCGTGGCTGACGGGCGAGACCTTGTACATTTCCGGCGGCCTTCGCTGACGGGAGCAGCCACCTTGACGGCTCGATAGCGCTGAAGGCGCGATGGATGGCCACAAGCGATCGCCCGCAGGGATCGAGGAGGCCCGCCCCGGGGTCTCGCGTCGGCCCGGCGACATCGCTTATCGAACCGCGTGCATCCCAAGAGACCAGAGCAGGGACTCCGCGATGACGTAGCCACACATCAGGCCGGCACCGACATGCACCCGCGTGCGCCACTCCACGGCGCGCCACGCGATATAGGCCCAAACCAACAACATCAATATTTCGCAACCACCAAGCAGGTAGTCCAGAGACATCAGGCCGCCCAATAAGAAAGCGAGCAAAACCATCATGCATGCCGCAGCGAAGGGCTTGCCGAACGCACCCGCTCCCAGCAAATTCAAGGCCAGGCCGCCGAGGGCAAGAAGGATGGCTGCCAAGGCGCCCAACACGGCGTGGGGAATGCGGGACATGCTTGCGCACGAGAAAATCAACGCCGAGATAGTGAGCATCGCGAGGAGTTGATCGCAGGCTGTACTGGAAACGCCCCGGCGGCCGCTGACGCGGCAAGCCAACAAGAACCGGAACGCTTATACCCGGAAATAACGTGGTGATGTCAAGTCTCAATCGCAACGAAGTCGGGAACTGAGGATTTCGAGGGGCGTTCGATAGCCGAGACGTTTTCGGGGGCGGTTGTTCAGAAGATGTTGGACTTTCTCGAACTGCTTTGCCGGC
>JBKQVT010000104.1:0-66029 GCA_052139835.1 Thermoguttaceae bacterium | reverse complement strand
CCACCAGAACCGCAAGCACGATCATCCGCCCGGTTGGCTCATTTTGTGGCGCGGGTGGACCAAACTTCAAGCGATGGTTGACATTACGACCGCCTTCGAACGACAAAGATGTGGGTAAACTTAAGGGGTAAACCCGGCGGCTCGCGGTGTGCTGCCTAGCCCTCGCCCTCCGGGCGGACCTGCACCTGCAAGGCGCCCAGCATCCGCGTGATCGCCTCTTCCTTCTGCGTGATCCACGGCACGTTGTCCAGAATGATCGCCCGCCGCTCGTTGCTGGCCTGCAAGATCAGCCGGCCGGAGCGCAAGAGCAGATACTCGAAGATGTCGTTGATCTCCTTGTCGATCCGCAAATTCGGCGCGGCCAGCCGCTCCAGGTTGCTCAAGAAGCCGTGGTGATGGAGGAGTTCGTTGGGGCGAACTTCCCAGTAGTCGAAACGCACCACCACCAGGACCGCCGCCAGGATTGTCCCCAGGATGCCGGCCACTGCCCAGTAGAACGTCGCGTTGGCCAGGGGACGAAACGCCGCCAGCGCGTGGGTGACCACCGGCAGCAACTCGGGCCGGAAGGTGAACAACAGCACCAGTCCCATCACCACGGCGACCGCGAAGAAAAACAGCGTCAGCGAGGTGGTCCGCGGAAAATCGAAGGCCAGGATCACCAGGTTGACGGCCAGCAGGCCGAGAAACAGGGTCGCGACGACGACGGGCGTCCGATTGCCCGGGTCCAGCGGCTGGTCAAAGAACCCCACGCACAGCGCCGCCGCCACCGCGGCCAGGAAGGTCGGATAGAGGAAAACGACCTTCGGATAGGACACCAGAAAAACACGTTCGGGGACCTCGCCCGACTGCGCGGCGTGGCTGGGGGATTCCGCCATGGTTTTTCCTTTCCAAAGGGGACAGGCACATTTTTCGGCCCCCGACCATGCTCCGCATGGTGCCCGACTGCGCATGGCGTCCGGGCCGAAAAATGAGCCAGTCCCCGCCCTCAGGGCTGGGTGGCGCAGGGCAGGTGCTGCGCCGGGCAATGCGAGCAATCGCCGCGGCCGCCCCCTTCCACCGCCTCGACGACCTCCAACCGCCCGGCGTCGATGCTCGCCGCCTCGCGGCCGGCCGGCGCCGCCGGCTCGTCCTTCACCTTGGCCACCACGAACCAACTCGTGCCGGGATGGTCCATGTTCTGCTGGTTCAAGCCCCGCACCGTCGCCACCGCCTGCTGGTAGGTCATCCGCCCTCCGGCGGTCTGCTCCTGGACCGGCGAAAGACACTTGGGCACATCCAGCGGCGTGGTGGGCTCCCAGCCGTCGGGCCACCAGACCGATGTCACCACGTAGTCAGCCATGCGAAACTCCCTCCCTTGAGGACCCTCTCCCTCCGCAAACAATCTAACAGCTATGGGCCTTTGGGGCAAGGTGTCCGGCCGAGCCCGCCGGGCTCCTTGACTCCGCCGAACGTCCGCGTTAGCCTGTAGCCTGACCGGCCGGCCCCTCCCCCGCAGGTGCTTCCCATGCCGAAACTCACCCCACGGCTACGGCGATTCCTGGTGATCGCGGTGCTGGCGGCGTTGGTGGGCTGGCTGGGCAGCACGGCCTTTGTGACCTGGAAGCTCACCCGCCGCGGTCGCCCTATCTTCGCCGAGCCGCCGCCGACGGTCGCTTGGGGCGTCATCGAGTCGCAGCGGCTGAAGACCGCCGACGGCCAGGAACTCGGCGCCTGGCTGGTCCGCGGCGATCGGCACAAGGGCTGCGTGCTGCTGCTCCACGGCATCAACAACTGCCGCAGCGGCATGTTGCCCGTCATCCAGATGCTGGCCCAGGAGCGGCTCACCGTGCTGGCGCCCAGCCTGCGTTGTCACGGCGATTCGACGGGCTCTGTAAACGACGTGGGCTGGAGCGCCCGGCACGACGTCGTTGCGGGCGTCGAGTTTCTCCGCCGCCAGTTTCCCGGCGAGCCGATCTACGTGATGGGCGACTCGATGGGGGCGGCGGCCGCGATCTTCGCCGCCGGCCAATTGCAGGATCGCGTCGCCGGATACTTCTTCAACCATCCGTACAAGGACCTCGACACGGCGGTCTGGAACCGGCTGCAACACCAACTCGGTCCGGGGCTGGATTGGGTGGCCTACGGCGGCCTGAAGCTCTGGGCGCCGCTTTTCCTGCCGATTGCCGCCGACCGTGTTTCCCCCTATGATTCTCTGCAAGACATTCCCGCGACCGTGCCCGTGGTCTTCGTCACGGGTTCGGCCGATCCGAACGCCCGGCTGCCGGAAGTCCAGGCGATGTACCAACGGATCCGATCGCACGCGAAGTTGGTCGTCTTCGAGGGCGCAGGACACAAACAAATGGAGAACTACGATCGGCGGCTTTTTCGGGCGACGCTCTTGCAATTTTTGGAATCTGGCCGTCATTGATCCCCAATCCCCAATCCCCAATCCCTAAATCCCTAAACCAGGAGATCCCCATGAGAAAACTGGTCCTCTTCACGGCACTCGCGACCTGGTTGTCGGCGGCGGCGGGCCTCGTTGCGGCCGCGGAGCAGTCCAGCGGCGTGACGGCGGAGGAAGCGATCGCGCGATTGAAGGCGGGCAACGCGCGGTTCGCGGCGGAGAAGAGCACCCACGCCGCCGCCGATGCCGCCCGGCGGAGCGAAACCGCCCGCAGCCAGCAGCCCTTCGTCACGATCCTCGGCTGCAGCGACTCGCGGGTGCCGCTGGAGACCGTCTTCGACCAGGGGATCGGCGACATCTTCGCCGTGCGGGTCGCCGGCAACGTCTGCGACGTCGCTGAGATGGGCTCCATCGAGTATGGCGTGAGCCACTTGGGCACGCACCTGCTGATCGTCCTGGGCCACACCGACTGCGGCGCGGTGACCGCGGCGGTCACCGGCGCGGAACTGCACGGCAATATCCGCCGGGTGGTGGACAAGATCGAGCCGGCGGTCGCCGCGGCCCAGGCCGCCCACCGCGACCTGCACGGCAAGGATCTCGTGCCGGCCGCCACCGAGTTGAACGTATGGTATTCGATCGAAGAACTGATGGCGGGCAGTCCGATGACGCGCCGCCACGTCCAATCCGGCAAGCTCAAGGTGATCGGCGCGATCTACGACGTGAAGACCGGCAAGGTCCAATGGCTCGGCGAGCACCCCAAGCAGAAGGAGTTGCTCGAGCTGACGCGGTGAATAGAGGGATTTAGGGATTTAGGGATTTAGGGAGGTTTTCTGTGGTGAAACTATCAACTGTCTTATTTTCTGTGGGCGTGCTTCTTGTCGGCTTTGCCGGGCCCGGCCCGGCCGCCGAAGAGACCGGCCCGACGGTGACCGCCGCGCTGGGCGGCTGGAAAATCGTCTTGGACGGAAAGACGGGGGGCATCCTCAGCCTGGCATCCGCCGGGCCCGGCGAGGTGCTTCGCACGACGCCCGAGGATGCCAGCATTCTCGACCTGGCCTATCCCGTGCCGCAGTTCGAGCCGCTGCGATTGGCTTCCCGCTTCTCCCCCGGGGCGCGGATCACGAAAACGCCCGAGGGGGTGACAATCCATTGGGACCGCCTGGGCACAAGCCGCGCGGCCTTTCCCGTGTCGGGCAGCGTTGCCGCCACCGTCACGCTGAAGGCGGCCGCCGACGGCAAATCGGTGTTATTGGCATGTCGGATCGAAAACCATTCGCGCCGCGCCGTCCGCCAGGTCCTCTTTCCCGATTTTCTCGGTTTGCTGCCTTTTGGCGGCGCGGCGGAAACCGAGTTCCGCAGCGGCGGGGCCGGCGGAGCGGTCGTCCGCTCGTTTAAGTCGCTGCTGCCGACCGAGCGGGACCAATTCTATGCCGGGGACTCGACCTTCGCCGAGTTTAGCTCGGATGGCCAGCAGAGCGAGAGCGTCGGCCGCTGGATGCTCTACGGCACGGAAAAGGCGGGCTTTGCCTGTTTTCCCCGCCGCTCCGCCTGGGACAAGGGACCGATCGTCATGCTCCAATACCGGGAGAAGATCGAGCGGCTGCGGATGATGTGTTGCCATTACGTGAACCTGGCCGACGGCGCCAAGTGGGAGAGTTGCGAGTATTGTCTGACGCCCTACAGCCAAGGCCGGGCGGAGGCCGACGCCCCCTACCGCGCCTGGCTCAAAGAGCAGGGCAAGCCGAAGTAGCTCAAAGGGAAAATGAACATGAACCGCTCGCGTTTCGTTAGCACTCTGTTTTCGCTGGCGGCCGCGGCCGTGCTGGCGCTGCCCGGCGGCGGATCGAACGCGGCGCGTGCGGCGCCCGTCGAGACAACGCTCAACGGACTGCACATCGTGTTGGACGACAACTCCGGCGTCCTCTTGCGGCTTGCCCACACGGGCGCGGGGACGATTCTGGAGACCACGCCCGAGGCCGCCGGGGTGGTCGACGTGGTGCAGGCTGGGGAAAAGCCGGGCGTCACGGCGACCCTTGCCGCCCGGCGCTCCAAGCGGGTGAAGATTACGAGGGCCGCCGACACCCTCACGATCCACTGGGACCGGCTCGGCGGCCCCTCGGCAGGCGGTCCGATTGCTGCGACCGTGACGTTCCAGGCTGCGCCGGACGGCCGCTCGATCGTTTTGAGTTGCTCGATTGACAACCGCTCGACCAGACCGGTCATGCAGGTTCTCTTCCCAGACCTGGTGGGACTGACGCCGATCCAGGGCGCCGCGCCAACCGAGGTTCGCAGCGGAGGATGCGTGACCAGGCCGTTCGCCGATCTTCGTCCCTCGCCGCCCGCGCCGCTGGAGGGCAATCCGGGCGTGGTGCGCTGGATCGCCGCCAACGGCCTGTACAGCGAGATGATCGTGCGTTGGATCGACTACGGCAGCCTCCGCGGCGGGCTGAGCCTCTTTGCCCGCCAGTGGGGCGTGCAACCAACGATGGTCATGCTGCTGCACCTCTGGGAAACCAACAAAAAGCTCCGCATGGTCTTCCCCCAGGACGTGACGATCGCCCCCGCTGCGCAGTGGAACAGCGGCGAGTACTGGCTCACGCCCCACGCGGCCGGCTGGGCCAAGGGAATCGAGCCCTACCGGACCTGGGTCCGGCAGAACATCAAGCGGGTCGTGCCACTGCCGGAGCACGTCCGCCGCGGCCTGGGTTTCCGCACCGTCTGGCTTTCCCGCAACTATCCCGACGACCCGCAGGATGCCAACTTCACCTTCGCCGACCTGCCCAAGCTGGCGAAGGAAGCCAAAGAGCACGGGCTGGACGAGATGGTAGTGTGGGGGCCCTCGGAGGGCTTCCTCTTGCCGCTGCCGCCGTTTTGGAAACACCTCGGCGGCGATGAGGGGTTTGTCCGGGCCGTGACCGAGTGCAAGCGGCTCGGCGTGAACGTGGTCCCCTTCATCAGCGTCTTCAATGCCAAGGAGAAGACTGCCGCCAGGTATGGTCTGAAGGTGTCCGGCAACGAAGGCTGGACCTATCACCCCGAGTTCATTCCCCGTTTCAACCCGTCTTACGCCCATGCCTACAGCTCCGTGCAGATCAACTCGCACAATCCCATCTGGCAGCGGGAGGTGCTCGAATCCTGCCGGCACCTCGTGGACATGGGCATCCCCTCGCTCTCCTGGGACCAGTATTTCATCGAGCCCCCGGAGCCGAACGTGCTCACGCTCACCCGGCAAATCCGCGATTACTCCCGCCGCCGCGATCCCCAATCGACCTTTTCCGCGGAAGTCGTGGCTGCCATGGAAGTCTCCTGCGACTACCTCGATTACTCTTGGAACTGGGACATGCTGAAGGACTGCCGAGCCGTCACGAGCGTCTTTCCCACGCCGCGGATCAACCTCAACATCGACGCCTCGCCGGCGGAGGTGAAAGAGGGCTTCGCGCTGAACCGCTACCTGAACGTCCAGCCGCGGAAGCCCGACGGCGCCAACGCCAGCGATTGGATCGCCAACCACGCGGAGCTGAGTCGGGCCTTGAAGCAATGCGCCCGGCTGCGTGCGGAGTTTCTCCCCTATTTCACCGACGGCACGCTGATCGGCGAGTGCATCCTTGCCGAGCCGTGTCCCGAGGCGCTGGTGACCGCGTATGTCTTGCGTGGAAAGGTGCTGGTCATCGTGGTCAACACCAGCGGCAAAACTCGCAAGATCGACCTGGCCTGCGACTTTCAGACCTGGGCCCCTTCAGGTTCCGGCCATTACCATGGGATGCAATTTGATGGAACCGGGTCCGCGGTGCCATGGGAGGAACTGGATTTTACCGGGCGACATCTGACCACGTGGCCGCTGGAGAAAGGCGGCATCGGGCTTTTCGAAGTGGAGTCGAAGGGGGGGACTGGCGTCGGTTTCTGAACGAAGCGCAGGTTTTTTCCTAGAACGGCTTGGCAATCATCCCCTCCGTGCGTATGATTACGGGGGAAAAGAAAAACACCAGGGAAACACGGAGAACACGGCTGCGGTGATTAGCGGCGGCGCAGCGAAACCGGGGGGATAAACCCCCCGGCTCGCCATCCCTAAATCCCGAAATCCCTAAATCCCGTTTTCCCTCCGTGGTGTCTCTTCCTGTCTCAACTTGTGAACCGCCATGAAAGCTGCTGAACTCTTCGTGCGCTGCCTGGAGAATGAGGGGGTCGAGTACATTTTCGGCATCCCCGGCGAGGAAAACATCGACATCATGGACGTCCTGCTGGACAGTCCCATCCGCTTCATCGCCACCCGCCACGAGCAGGGCGCCGCCTTCATGGCCGACGTGTACGGTCGGCTGACCGGCAGGGCAGGGGTGTGCCTGGCGACGCTGGGCCCCGGGGCCACCAACCTCGTGACCGGCGTGGCCGACGCCAACATGGACCGGGCGCCGCTGGTGGCGATTTCCGGCCAGGCCGCCACCACGCGGATGCACAAGGAGAGCCACCAGGCCCTGGACCTGGTGAACCTCTTCGCGCCGATCTCGAAATTCCACACCCAGATCGTGCACCCGGAGACGATTCCCGAGGTGGTCCGCAAGGCCTTCAAGCAGGCGGAGACGGAGAAGCCGGGGGTGGGATTCATCGACTTTCCCGAGGACGTGGCGCGGCTGCGGGTCGAGGGGAAGGTGCCGTTGCGGGTGCAGCGGCCGATCCAGTCGGTGCCTCCGCCGCAGAAGCTGCGGCAAGCGGCGGACATTATTTCCCACGCCCGCTACCCGCTGATCATGGCCGGCAACGGCGTGATCCGCGCCCGCGCCGCCAAGCAGTTGCTGCGTTTCGCCGAGAAGCTGCACATTCCCGTGGCCTCGACCTTCATGGCCAAGGGGGTGGTGCCGTTCTCGCACTGCGTGTGGCTGGGGGCGGTGGGGATGCGGGCGCACGATTACGTGGCCTGCGGCTTCGATCGCGCCGACGTGATCATCTGCGTCGGCTACGACATGGTCGAGTATCCGCCCAGCTTCTGGCATCCCAGCAAGGACCGGCAGATCGTACACGTCGATTCGGCGCCAGCCGAGGTGGACGAGCACTACATCGTGGCCTGCGGCGTGCTGGGCGACATCGCGGCGTCGCTGGACGGTCTGGCCGCTTTGACCCGGCCGCAGGACCACTACCCGGCCGCCGGCCTGTGGCAAGCGATCATGAACGAATTGTGCGAGTACGCCAACGACGAATGCTGCCCGATGAAGCCCCAGCGGATCGTCTGGGACTTGCAGCGGGTGCTGGCCGCCCATTGCAACGTGGTCTGCGACGTGGGCGCCCACAAGGTCTGGATGGCCCGGCTCTATCAGCCCGAGCGGCCCAACTCGTGCATCATTTCCAACGGCTTCGCCGCCATGGGGATCGGCGTGCCCGGCGCCGTGGCCGCCAAGCTGGCCTATCCCGATCGGCCGGCGGTGGCGGTGACCGGCGACGCCGGCTTCATGATGAATTCGCAGGAGATCGAGACGGCCCTGCGGATCGGCACGCCGATCGTGATCCTGATTTGGAACGACAACGGCTACGGCCTGATCGAGTGGCACCAGTTGCGGCATTTCGGCCGGCCCGCCCACGTCCGTTTCGGCAACCCCGATTTCGTGAAGTATGCCGAGAGCTTCGGCGCCAAGGGCTACCGCGTCGAGGCCGCCGACCAACTGCGGCCCATTTTGCAGCAGGCCCTGGCCGACGACACCGTGGTGGTGATCGACTGCCCGGTGGACTATGCCGAGAACATGAAGCTCACCGAGAAGCTCAGCAAGATGGTCTGTCCGGTGTGATGAGGTAAACATCTCCCCTCTCCCTTTGGGAGAGGGGCCGGGGGTGAGGGCGACGTCGGAGAGAAGCACAAAGCCCTCACCCTAACCCTCTCCCGGCGGGAGACGGGACATTGGAGGACAAAACGCGATGGCCGAGCACTTCCCTTTACTGGTTCCGGGCGCTGAGGGCGACGCGGCCCATGCCGAGGTCTTCGCCCCCTTTGATCGCACGCTGATCGCCACGGTGGCCTGCGCCGGGGAGTCCGGCATCGAGCAGGCACTTAAGACCGCCTATGGCTTGTTTTGCGATCGTGACCGCTGGCTGGGCCCGGCCCGGCGGATCGAGGTCCTGCAGGCCGCGGCCGCGATTATGCAAGGGCGGCGCGAGCAGTTGGCCATCGAGGCGGCCCGCGAAGGCGGTAAGCCGCTGGTCGATTCGTTGGTCGAGGTGGATCGGGCGATCGACGGCGTGCGGTTGTGCGTCGAATGCCTCCGCACCCAGGCCGGCCGCGAAGTGCCCATGGGACTCAATGCGGCCTCGGCCGGGCGCTTGGCCTTCACCCGCCACGAGCCCATCGGCGTCGTGGTCGCCTTCAGCGCCTTCAATCACCCCCTGAACCTGATCGTCCACCAGGTCGGCCCGGCGGTGGCGGCCGGCTGCCCGGTGATCGTCAAGCCGGCCAAGGCGGCCCCGCTCTCCTGCTGGCGGTTCGTCGGCATCCTCCGCGAGGCCGGGCTGCCGGCGGAGTGGTGCCAGGCCCTCTTGACCGGCGACGAGGAACTCAACCGCCGGCTGGCCGGCGACCGGCGGGTGGGCTTCTTCAGTTTCATCGGCAGCTCTCGGGTGGGCTGGATGTTGCGGTCGCAGTTGGCCCCCGGCACGCGCTGCTCGCTGGAGCACGGCGGCGTGGCCCCGGTGGTGGTGGCCGCCGACGCTGATTTCGCCGCCATGGTCCCGCTGCTGGTCAAGGGAGGCTTCTATCATGCCGGCCAGGTCTGCGTCTCCGTGCAGCGGGTCTTCGCCGTGAGGCAAATCGCCGAGAAGCTGGCCGACGCCATTGCCCAGCAGGCCGGGGCCTTGACGGTGGGCGATCCGGTGCTGCCCCAGACGCAGGTCGGCCCCTTAATTCGCCCCTCCGAGGTCGAGCGCGTGGGGAAGTGGGTCGCCGAGGCGGTCGGCGGCGGGGCGAAATTGTGCTGCGGCGGCCGCCCGCTGGGCCCGACGTGCTACGCCCCCACCGTGCTCTACAACCCGCCGGCCGATTCGCGCGTCATGACCCACGAGGTCTTCGGCCCGGTGGTCTGCGTCGTGCCCTGCGACGAGCTGGACGAGGCGATCGCGCGGGCCAATGCGCTCCCCTACGCCTTCCAGGCGGCAGTCTTCACCCGCGACCTGGACACGGCCCTGCGGGCGGCCCGGCGGCTGGACGCCTCCGCCGTCATGGTCAACGACCACACCGCCTTCCGCGTCGATTGGATGCCCTTTGCCGGCCTGCGGGAATCGGGCTTGGGCGTCGGCGGCATTCCGTATACCATGAAGGACATGCAGATCGAGAAGCTCGTCGTGATTCGCTCCCAGGAGCTTTGATCGTGCGAATACCGTGTTTCGACGCATTCTTCGGCCGCCACGAATTCGTCATTCGCCGCCTGCACTCGCTCACCGGCGTCGTTTTCGTCAGCGGCTACCTGGCCTTCCACCTGGCGACCAACGCCGCCGTGCTCGACGGCGCAGAAACCTACCAGCGGCGGGCCGACCAGATCCATGCCGTCGGCCCCACCACGCTCTTCTTCCTCGAATGGGGATTGGTCCTCCTGCCCATTCTCTTCCACGGCCTCGTCGGCCTGGTGATCGTGCTCCGCGGCAAACGCAACCTGCTCAACTATCCCTACGCCGGCAACATCCGCTACACGTTGCAGCGTCTGACGGGCGTGGCCGCCTTCGCATTTATTCTCTGGCACGTCTTCCAGATGCGCGGCTGGCTGGAGATTCCCTGGTGGAGCCAACACGTCACCAGGCCGCTGGGCGGGGCCCTGTTCGATTACCAGAATGCGGCCGAGACCGCCTCGCGGGCCATCTCCGCCTCGGCCTGGGTGATCGCCGCCTACGCCGTGGGCGTGACGGTCAGCGTCTACCACCTGGGCAACGGACTTTGGACCGCCGGCAGCACCTGGGGCGTCTGGACCAGCCAGGCCGCCCGGCGCGGGGCCAACTATCCTTGTGCCGCCGCCGGCCTGGCGCTTCTGGCCGTCGGCCTCGGCGCCCTGGTGGGCATGCTCCGCGTGGCCCCGGCCGGCGCGACGGCCCCCATCGCCTGCCTGGCCGCGGTCGCCGCCGGCGCCGCCATGCTGGCCTATCGGAAAGGAGCCTGAAGCCGTGGCAAACGTGCGCGTGATGATCGTCGGCGGCGGATTGGCCGGCATGGCCGCGGCCATGAAACTGGCCGAGCTCGACTGCAACGTCGACATCATGAGCCTGCTGCCGCTGCGCCGCTCGCATAGCTGCTGCGCCCAGGGCGGCATCAACAGCGTCAACGACCTCACCCGGCAGCTCGGCGACAGCACCTGGAACCATTTCGAGGACACCGTCTACGGCGGCGAGTTCCTGCAGAATCAGCCCCCCGTGCGCGAGATGGTCGATTGGGCCCCGCGGATCATCGACCTGCTGGACCGGCTGGGCGTGACGTTCAATCGCACCCACGAGGGCTTTCGCGACCAGCGCCGCTTCGGCGGCACGCTCTTCCGCCGCACGGCCTTCGCCGGAACCACCACCGGCCAGCAGTTGCTCTATGCCCTGGACGAGCAGGTCCGCCGCTGGTGCGTGGCCGGCAAGGTGACGAAGTACGAGTGCTGGGACTTCCTTGGCCCGGTGCTGGACGAACACGGCCGCTGCCGCGGCTGCGTCGCCCAGGACCTGGTGACGATGAAGATTCACGCCCTGCCGGCCGACGCCGTGATCGTCGCCGGCGGCGGCGCCGGCCTCTTGTTCGGCCTCTCGACCAACTCGATGGCCTGCAACGGCAGCGCGGTGAGCCGCTGCTTCCAGGCAGGGGCGTATTACGCCAACCCCGAGTTCATCCAGGTCCATCCCACGGCCATCCCCGGCCCCGACAAGCTGCGGCTCATCAGCGAGAGCGTCCGCGGCGAGGGGGGCCGCATCTGGGTGCCCCACACGCCGCAAGACCCCAGGCCGCCCGCGCAGATTCCCGAGAAGGAGCGGTTCTATTTCCTCGAAGAGCGCTATCCGACCTATGGCAACCTGGTGCCGCGCGACATCGCTACCCGCGAACTCTTCGACGTCTGCTTCCGCGAGGGCCTGAGCGTCGAGCGCGACCGCCCCTGCGTCTATCTCGACGTGACTCAACTGCCCCGCGAGACGCTCGACCGCAAGCTGGGCGGCGTGCTGGACATCTATCAGAAATTCCAGGGCGCCGACCCCCGCACCACGCCCATGAAAATCTTCCCCGCCGTCCACTACACGATGGGCGGGCTGTGGTGCGACTACGAGCGCAGCGCGGCCGGCGGGCTGGTCGTCGGCTCGCCCCGCAACCAGCAGACCAATATCCCGGGGCTGTTCGCCATCGGCGAATGCGAATATCAATTTCACGGCGCCAACCGCCTGGGGGCCAACTCGCTGGTGGCTTGCCTCTTCAGCGGCCTGATCGTCGCGCCGGGCGTGCTCCGCTATATCAGCAACCTGCCGGGCGCCGCGGCGACCGAGCAGCCCTCTTCGCTGTTCGACCAGCCGGCGATGCGGCACCTGGCCGACTACCGGGCCTTGTTGGCGCGGCCCGAAGGCGGCCCCAACCCCTATCGCATCCATGCCGAACTGGGGCGCGTGATGACGCGTGCCGGCACGGTCGTCCGCCGCAACGACGAGCTGGCCGAGGCCTGCGCCGCGGTCGAGGACTTGGACGAGCAGGCCCGGCACTGCTCGCTCTCCGACACCGGCAACTGGCTCAATCAGAACGCAGTCTTCGCCCGCGCGTTGGGCGACATGTTTCCGCTGGCCAAGGCGATCCTCCGCGGCGCGCTGGCCCGCGACGAGTGTCGCGGCGCCCACTACAAGCCCGAGTTCGCCATGCCCGATTTGCCCTCGGGCGACACGGCCGAGGCCCGCCGCGCGGCGGAGCAATGGGTCGATCGCTTCCAAGAGAACACGCGACGCTGGCTGAAGACCACCGTCGCCGAGTTTTCCGCCGACGGCCAGCCGGCGCTCCGCTACGAGGACGTGGACGTGTCGCTGATTCCCCCGCGCCCGCGGCTTTACGGCGGCGCCGGGGCGAAAGTGGTCGAGCAGCTCTGGGCCCAGCGGCAGCGGAAACAAAAGCCATGAGCCAATCCCCTTCCAAGACGTTTTCGGTCCGCGTGCTGCGGCAGGACGCGCCGGCGAAGCAGCCCTATTGGCAGCAGTTCGAGGTCCCCTGGGAACCGTACATGAACTGCATCAGCGTCCTGGAGAAGATCGCCACCGCGGGCGTGACCGCCGACGGCCGCAAGGTCGCCCCCATCGCCTGGGAGTGCAATTGCCTGGAAGAGGTCTGCGGGGCCTGCACGATGCTGGTCAACGGCCGCGTCCGCCAGGCGTGTACGGCCCTGGTCGACGCCCTGCTGGCCGAGCGGCCGGGCCAGATCGAGCTGCGGCCGATGACCAAGTTTCCCGTGCTCCGCGACCTGGTGGTCGACCGCGACCGGATGTTCGCCGCCCTGGAGCGGATCCAGGCCTGGGTGCCGGTGGATAGCTACCTGGACATGGGCTCGGGCCCGCGGCAGTCGATGCCGGACCAGGAGACGGCCTATGTGCTGAGCAAGTGCATCGTCTGCGGCTGCTGCCTGGAGGCTTGTCCGCAGTTCCTCAAGATCGAGGCGGCCTATCGCCGCGACGAGACCCCGGAGCAGTACGACGCCCGCCGCCGCGCGGCCGAGGCCCGCGGCTACGTCGGCGCCTTCGCCATCGGCCAGGCGGAGTTGTTCAATTTGAACCCGATCGGAAAGATGCTGGCCCCGCAGCGGTTGGACGTGCTGGTGGGCGAAGGGGGGATCGAGACGTGCAGCTATGCGCAGAACTGCGCGCAGGTCTGCCCGAAGGAGATCCCCCTGACGACGGCGATTGCCCGCCAGGGCCGCGCCGCCACGCGGCACGTCCTGCGCCGCTGGCTGGATGGATGAAGGAGAAAGAAGAAAGGAGTTAGGAGTTAGGAGTTAGAAGTCGGAAGCATCGACGGCCGTCCGCTCAACGCTTCTAACTCCTAACTTCTAACTCCTTGGTTCCTCCCATGAAACGCCAAAGCCCCTCCTACAGCACCGTTCTGCGGCTGCGATACGCCGACCGCCCCGGCCAGTTGGGCCGCATCACCTCGGCCATCGGCGCGGCCGACGGCTTCATCGGCGCCGTCGACGTGGTCGAAGTCCAAGAGGGCAACATCACCCGCGACATCACCGTCAGCGCCCGCGACCTGGAGCACGAGCAGCGGATCGTGCAGTGCGTCCGGGCCATCGAAGGGGTGCGGGTGCTGCGGGTATCCGACCGCACGTTTCTCCTCCACCTCGGCGGCAAGATCGAAATCAACCCGATCACGCCCGTGGTCACCCGCGACGACCTCTCGATGGTCTATACGCCGGGGGTGGCGCGGATTTGCCGCTCGATCCACGCCGAGCCGGAGGCCGCCTTCGCCCTGACCATCCGCCACAACACCGTCGCCGTGGTGAGCGACGGCTCGGCGGTCCTGGGCCTGGGCAACATCGGCCCCCTGGCCGCCCTGCCGGTGATGGAGGGCAAGGCCGTGCTGTTCAAGGAATTCGGCGGCGTGGACGCCTTTCCCATCTGCCTCGGCACCCAGGACGCCGGCGAGATCGTCGAGACCTGCGTCCGCCTGGCGCCGACCTTCGGCGGCATCAACCTGGAGGACATCTCCGCCCCGCGCTGCATGGCCATCGAGGAGGAGCTGAGCGGCCGGCTTGATATCCCGGTCTTTCACGACGACCAGCACGGCACGGCCATCGTCGTGATGGCCGCCCTCGAAAACGCCCTGAAACTGGTCGAGAAGAAGCTGCCGGACCTGCGTGTGGTCATCTCGGGGGCGGGAGCGGCCGGCACGGCCATCGCCAAGCTGCTGGCCTCGGCGGGCGCCGCGCGCATCGTGCTCTGCGACCGCGCCGGGGCGCTCGTGCGCGGCAACGATTACGCCGATAACCCGGTGAAACAGTGGCTGGCCGAGAACACCAATCCCGAGCGGCTGCGGGGCAGCCTGGCTGACGTGATCGCCGGCGCCGATGTCTTCATCGGCGTCTCGGCGGCGGACGTCTTGGGCGTCGAGGACCTGAAGAAAATGGCCCCGCGGCCCATCGTCTTCGCCCTGGCGAACCCCGATCCCGAGATCGATCCGGACCTGGCCGTGCCGTACGCGGCGGTGGTGGCGACCGGGCGCTCGGATTATCCGAACCAGATCAACAACGTGCTCTGTTTTCCCGGCTTCTTTCGCGGCATGTTGGACGTGCGGGCCTGCCGGGTGGTCGACGCCATGAAGATCGCCGCCGCCGGTGCGATTGCGGGCGTGATTGCCCAGGGGGACCTCACGCCCGACTACATCGTCCCCAGCGTCTTCGACCGTCGCGTGGCGATTGCGGTGGCGAAGGCGGTATCGCACGCGGCGGTCGAGGCCGGGGTCGCACGTCGGGAGCACAAGCCGTCGTTCCACATTTCGCCGTGAGCCCGCGGTCCCCTCTCCCTCCGGGAGAGGGCAGGGTGAGGGCGCCCCAGCGAAGGCTCAACGGAATTCGGGCAATCTCGGTCCGGGACCGACGACTCGACGCGGTGCCCGAAGGCGGGGATTGTCGGATCGGCGATGTCAGCGCAGGACGTGGCAGCCCGGCAATGCCTTTTTGAGTTTTTGCACGCCTGCGTCGGTGACGCTGGTGCACGCCTGGAGATGGAGCGACTGGAGTTGACTCAGTCCTTTGAGGTGCTCCAGCCCGGCGTCGCTCACCCTGCTGTAGTCGAGGTTGAGATATTGGAGTTGAGTCAATCCTTTGAGGTGTTCCAGCCCGGCGTCGCCGACGTTGGCGCAAAAACTTAGATCGAGCGTTTGGAGTTGGTTCAATCCCTCGAGGTGCTCCAAGCCGGCATCGCTGACCTTCGGGCCGCTGAGGCTCAGCTCTTGGAGGTGGGGCAATTTGTTGAGGTGTTCCAGCCCGGCGCCAGTGACCCTGGTTTCGTCAAGGTTGAGCGATTGGAGCTGGGGCAATTTGTTGAGGTGTTCCAGCCCGGCGCCACTGACCCTGGTGCCACCAAGGTTGAGCGATTGGAGTTGGGTCAGGCCTCTGAGGTGTTGCAGTCCGGCGTCGCGCACCCTGGTGCGGCAGAGGTCCAGCCTTTGGAGTTGGCTCAATCCCTCAAGGTGTCGCAGCCCGGCGTCGCTGACCGTGGTCCGGACCGCCAAAAGCTCTCGGAGCTGGGTCAATCCCTTGAGGTGTTGCAGCCCGGTGTCGCTGACCTTGGTGTAGCTCAGGTCCAGTGACTGGAGTTGGGTCAGCCCTTTGAGGTGTTCCATCCCGGCGTCGCTGACCTTGGTGCGGACGAGGCTCAGGTCTCGAAGTTGCGTCAGTCCGCTGAGTCGCGCCAGCCCTGCGTCGGTTATCTTCGTGCCGCCGAGTTTGAGGTGCCGGAGTCGTGTCAACACCTTGATGCCTTCCAACCCAGCGTCGCCGATTTCGTTCCAGCAGAGGCTCAGATCCTGGAGTTGGGTCAATCCCTTAAGATGCTTCATCCCCGCATCCGTGACGCTCGTCGCGCCGATGCCCAGAGTTTGGAGTTGCGTCAGCCCCGCGATGCGTCCCAGCCTGGCGTCGGTAAGTCCGCTGCTGCCGAGTTCGAGCTTCCGGAGTTGGTGCAGCCCTTTGAGGTGTTCCAGGCCGGCATCCGTGACTGCGGCGTCGCAGAGGTAGACCGAATCAGCCGCTGCAAAGAAATCAATTCCGAACAGATTCCGCAGCCACGCCGGTCCTGAGGGCTTTGCACCTGGGCGGCCTCCGCCGGGCCCGTCAACCTCGTAATCATAGAACAAAGCCCCCCCCGCGTCCCTTATCCCCGCCACCGCCTCCTCCTGCTTCCTCGCCGCCTTCATCTCCGTCTCCAGCCAATTGAACGGGACCGCAACGACCACGACCAACAAAAGCAGCGCGAGGATGCTGAACTGGAACCGCAGCCGAAAGACCAGGGCGGCGAGGAACCAAAGGAACATCAGCACGAAGAACACGCCGACACTTGCCACCGCGATCAGCACCGTCCAGCCCTTGTGCCGGTTGAAGGGGAACCAGCGAAACCACGCCGACAGCAGCAGGAAGCCTTCCAGCGCCAGCATCGCGACGACGGCCCGATCCGGCGTGAAGCGATACCAGCGGAGCTTACGAGCGTCGGCCATGCGTCACCACGCGGACCAAGAGAGCAAGTCGCCAGTTGACAGTATATCACCCGGCGGGGCAGAACGAGAAGCTCACCGCGGACGCGAAGCAGAAAAGCATGCGGAATCCGCGGCGGCGCAACGAACCCGGGGGGATAAACCCCCCGGCTCGCTGTCCCCTAAATCCCCAAATCCCGAAATCCCCAAATCCCTAAATCCCTGTCTTTGCAGGCTCCACCTCGGCGTCCTGCGGGATCAGCGGCCAGGACACCAGACAGACCCAGCAGGAAGCGTGGCGGACAATGTAGTCGGTGTCCAACGGGGCGCCTTCCTGGGGCGATGACTGCGAGGGCAGGCCGATGATCAGCACGTCGCAGTCCTGCTCGGCGGCCAGGCGGACGAGTTCTTCGGCGGCCGCGCCCAAGGGCAACTCCGCGACGGCCACTTCGCGCCGCAACTGCTTCGCGCGCTCGATGTCCTTCTGCACCCAGCTTTCGTTGTGTCCACCAAAGGGGACAGTCCCATTTTCGGGCCGACGCTTCGCGTCCGTGCCCGAAAATTGGGACAGTCCCCCATCCGCCGCGGCCGGCGGTGGCTCGCCCGCGCCGGCCTCTGCGGCCAGCGGCACCGGCACCACGGTCAGGGCAACCTGCGGGTCGATCATCGTGAGCACCGCCTTGAAGAGGTCGCTGCTCTCCGGGGTATCGGCGTGGACCAGCATGGCATGGCTGATGCCGACGCCGGCGGAGCGGAGTTCAGCGACGCTGCGGGCCTGGCGCTCGCTGATCTTGGGGATGCGATTGCCCCCGCCCAGGTCGAGATACACGTCGCGGTTGCGGCTGAGGATCCGCACGGTGAGCGGCTCCATGACACCCTGGTGCACGTTGATCCAATAGAAGGCGATCTGCTCGAGTTGTTCGTCGGGCGAGTATTGATTCGAGGCCCCCAGGATGAGTTCCTGGGCCTGGAGCGTGGCGGCCGTGTTGACGATGGCGTAGAGGGGGTTGTTGGTGGGCAGGATCAGGGGCGTGGCCTCCTTGCCGGCCTTCTCGGCCAGCGTGACCACGGCCGTCATCAACTGCTGATCGTAGCGATCGAACCCTTGGGCGTGGGGCAGCCCGCCGCCCGGCGGAATCCACTTGGCCGTCATCACCACGACCTCGGTGGTTTCCGGGTCGGTCTCGGCGAGGGTCTTTTCCAGCATGAAGAGGTTTTGCGGGGAGCGGATGGCCACCAGCTTCCGATAGGGCCTGGTCAGGCCGAGCGAGGCGGGCGAGATTTCGTCCGCCGTGGTCTCGTTGAACTGTTCGAGGTGTTGGTGCGCGGCCGCCCCGCGCTTCTTCTCGTGAATATATTCCGAGGTCATGAAGAGCGCGAGGAAGACCACGGTGAAGGCCACGCCGCTGATGGAGGCCACCTCCTTGGTGAGGAAGTTCAAGGCCGCCGTGACCAGCAGGATGAGGAAGATCGCGATCAGGCCGATGGGAAACTCGACGGTGCCGATGCGGATGTTCAGCGGCACCTTGAACTCGCGGGGGCTGCGGTCGCGGAAGCGCAGCACCACCATGGCGAGGGCCTTGAAGACGAAGCTCCACACCACGCCGAAGGCGTAGGCCTCGCCCAGCACGTACATGTTGCCGCGGCTGAGGAGGATGGTGAGCAATTGCAGGCCGACGATCAGGTAGAGGACGCGATGGGTGGTGCCGAAGCGGCGATGCGGCCGCAGAAACCAGTCGGGCAGCACGCCGTCCTCGGCCACGCGGTTGAGCACGCCGTTGGAGCCGATGATGGCCGTATTGACCGCCCCGGCCAGGATGAGGAACCCCACCAGCACCACGAAGGCGTTCAACAGCAACCGGGCCAGCGGCGGGCCGATGACGTGCATCGCCAGGCCGCCGATGAGATTGTCGGAATAGTCCTTCATGCGGATTTCATCGGGGATCAACAGCACGGCCAGGAAGCAGACGCCGGCCGTGAGCACGACGCTGTAGACGAAGACGATGAAGGCCGCCTTCTTGAAATTGGGCAGCTTGGGCGACTCGACCTCGCGATAGACCTGGGCCAAGGTCTCCTCGCCGCTCATGGCCAAAATCGAATGGCCGAAGGCCAGCATGATCCCAATCAGGCCCACCAGGCTCAGCCAGTTGCCGGGCTGCCGCAGCTTGGCGGAGAGCGTGGGAAAGAGTTTGGGCATGAATCCCAGCGGATCTTCCGGCTTGCCGGTGGCCTCGTTGAGCCGGGCGACGGCGTGGCCGTTTTCCATTTTTTCGACGAGCCGGCCGGTCTTGGGATCGCGCTGCCAGACCTCGCGCCGCTCGCCGGTGACGCGATCCGTCCCCGCGACGACCTGGTACTCGACCTTCGGCGAAAGGTTCGGGGCCAGGGGGACACGGTTCACGGGGCCGCGGACCAAGAGGGTGGCGCCGCACCAGACGAGGATCACGACGGCCATGACGGTGGTGGCCACCATGATCTTCAGCGCCTTGCCGCTGGACTCGTGGATGCCGACCAGGTTCTGGCGGAAGAAGTAGAGCGTGATGGCGCAGGCGATGATGACCGCGCCCCAGTTGCGCAAGAAGGGTCCGGGCCCTGCCAGGTACGGCTTCAGCGCGGGGTCGATCGTGGAGAGGGTGTCCAGCAGCAGGCCCATGATATATTGCCCGGCCGACATGCCGCTGATCGGGCCGGTGAGGATGTAGTCGAACATCAAGGCGGAGACCGACAACTTGGCGAGGAATCCGCCCATAGCCTCCTTGACCACGCGATAGACGCCGCCGCGGACGAAGAGCGAGCAGCTTTCGATGTAGATGCTGCGGACGGCGTAGCTGAAAAGCATGACGGCGAGGATGAACCAGGGGGCGGCCGGTCCGATGGCCCCCTCGACGATGCCGCCGATATAGTAGGCGGTGCTGGCCAGGTCGCAGAGCACGATGGCCGCCGTGCGCCAGTAGGAGATGAACGTCAGCATCACGCTGCTGACGACGATAACTTGGACCGGGCGGCGGAGGCGCTGGACGGCTCCTTGCAAGGCTCCGCCGGGCTGTCGAGGATCGGGCATAGATCGACCGGCGCGATGGAAGCGCCGCAAGGGGAGGTTGGGCACAACGCCGCGCCGCCAGACGTGGAGGCCCTTTCATACCGGCCGCGGCACCGCGCCGCGACCTGCCTGCGAGGTTAGCTGTCGGGCTAGGGCATGAAAGTACCCTGGTCCGGACGGTACGGACCTGCGCCCCTGGCCGATTTCTCTCGGCCAACTGGTTCCCCCGCTCCCGCGCCCTTTTGCGGCGCGGAATTCGGCTGCACTCGGCTATCATAGCACGCCTGCGCCGCCCGGCAAGGGGGACCAGGCGGGGGAAAGGAAACCCCCGCCCAGGGCAAGGCTGCGGGGAAATTGCCCCCCAGAAACCACCCGCTCGCCAGAGACGCACCCAGCCTCTATCCCCCCAGGGGCACTCCGTAGTAGAATAGTATATGTTCTGGGGCGATCTCGGGCAACGCAGTCGCAGTCGAGACGGACCGTCGTGCCGCTGCATCCGGGACGTTGCAAAGGGCAACCGGGGTTGGTCAGCGAGGAGTCGCATTCTACCGTGTTGAGAAGGGGTGCTCGGCCGTTTGACCGCCTGCGGCTATCGCGGCGCGTCGTGTTGCTATCCGTCCTCTGGCTGGTCCCTTGGGCGATCGTCGCCTTTCTGCTGTTCGGACCGTCGCACGCCCGCGGCCTGCCGGCGCTCGCGGACGCCGACACGGCGACGCCGCAGGGGATTCCAGCCAAGCCGGGGCCATGGGGGCAACTCCGCGCCGTGCCCCTGACGCTGGCCCCGCCCGACGAGCTTCTGGCCATTCCGCCGCCCGACGGCCCGCCGGTCCGCTGGGTCTTTCAAGGCTATACCAAGCAAAAGGCGATCGAATTTCTCCGCACGGTCGAGGAACTGACCGCCGCACAGCGCGACGTGCTACTCCACAAGGCCGCCTGGAGCACGCTGCCGGAGGGCGTAGCAGTCGAGCCGGGCGACGAGCTGATCCTGGGCCTGAGCCCCGCCGCACGCGCCAAAATCTACTTCCTGCTGGTCGAGTTTTCGCCCAACGCCCACCAGATCGATCCGCTCCAATTCCGGCCCGCGGACCTGGAAGCGCAGTTCAAGGGCAGCGGACTGGCGGCGGCGTCGATCGCGCTCTTCCATCGGCTGTTGTACTCGCAAGGACCGGAGTCGGTGGTGTTTGCCGACATGGAGCCGGCGTTGCGGGCTCTGCCCGACGACGCGGAACGGCGGCGGTTCATGAAGGCGGTCTACAGGAGAGAGACCTTCCTGCTGCGGCTGAGAATCGACCCCGACAGCGACGTCGATAAGCTGGCTGCTTACTGGGGCGTCGGCGGGCGGCGGCGCGACCTGGTGTCGCTGTTCCGGGCCGTGCGGCGTATGGAACGCGGCGGCGGCCTGAGCATCATCACGGTCTTGCCCCCCTTCGCCCGCGATCGCGCCTACACCTACCCCTTCCTGTCCGGCGCCACGACGCCCTTCGAGCAGGACTGCATCTGGTCCGCCTTCAACTTCTTCAACGACCCGCCGGACGACCGCTTCAACGACGTCGGCTACGTGCGGGAGGTGCTGAAGAGGGACTACTATGAGATCTATGAACTCTCTCAGTTGGGCGACCTGGTATTGCTGACCAGGCCGGACGAGACGGTGGTGCACGCCGGGGTCTACATCGCCGACGACATCGTGTTTAGCAAGAACGGGCAGCACCCCACGCAGCCGTGGATCTTCATGCGGCTGAAGGAGATGGTCGACACCTACGCGGCGCGCTATCCGCGGAGCGGGCCGTTGAAGACCCGTTTCCAGCGGCTGAAGAGACTCTGAGGCCGGCTCGTCAAGGCAACCCCATGCTGTTCCGCACGAAGCGGTCCCAGAGGCGATCGGGCACCCATTTGACGGCACGGAAGAGCAAGAACGTCTCCATGCCCACCGGGTAGCGGGTCTTGGGCCGCCGGGCGGTCAGGGCGTGGATTACCGCGCGGACCACGCGATCCACCGGCAAGGCCCCCTCGGCCAGCAGCCGGCCCGCCTTGCGGACCGCGGCCAGATCGGCCTCATAAAGTGCCAAGCCCTCAGCAGCGGTCTCGGCTTCCAGTTGATCGGCGGCCGCGAACGACTTGTCCCAGATCGGCGTGGCGATGCTGCCCGGCTCGACCAGCGAGACCTCGATCCCCCAGGCGCGGAGTTCGCTCCGCAGGGCGTCGCTGATCGCCTCCAGGGCGTGCTTCGACGCCGCGTAGGGGGCCAGGTAGGGGGCGGCGATGCGACCGTTGAGCGAGCTCATGTTTACGATCCGCCCGCGGGCCCGCCGCAGCAGCGGCAGGAAGGCTTGCGTGACCGCGATCTGGCCGATGACGTTGACCTCGAACTGCTTCCGCACCATGTCGATGGGGAGGAGTTCCAGGGGCCCGGCCACGACGATCCCGGCGTTATTGACCAGGCCCGCCAGGCCGGCCTCGCCCACGGCCTCCTCGACGCGGCCGACGGCCTGGGCAATGGAGGCCGCATCGGTCACGTCCAACTGCACGGGGGCCAGCCGCGGCGAGGCCTGGCCGCGAAGCCGCTCGGCGTCGGAGGGGCTGCGCACGCCGGCGAAGACGCGCCAGCCGCGGGCGTCCAGCGCCAAGGCGCAGGCCTCGCCGATTCCCGTCGAGGCGCCGGTAATGACAATCGTGGGGGAGTCCGTTGCAGGAGAAGACATATCAATCCCAGGGGCTAGTGTGGACGGGTTTGGGGGGCGATTTCAGCGCGGCCGCCGCGGCGTCTTCCTCGACGACCCGCCGCGGCCGTTGGATCCGCACCTGTCGCAGCTCGCGGGCCACGCCCGGCAGGTTCGCCAGGAAGACCATGATTGCCAGGGCCGAAACGGCCGCCGCTATGGCCGCCCGGTCGCTGGCGACCAGGTACCTGTCGAGCTCGCGGAGCGTCCAGAAGGCGTTGGTGATTTGCAGGAAGGAATAATCACCCACGCCCTGGCTGCGGATCAACTCGATCACGAAGGGGGCGACCACGCCCAAGACGAAGAGGAGGAAGTGGACGATGCCGGTCAGCAGCACGCCCGGCTGAACGAACCTCCGCAGCCAGCGCAGCACCAGCAGTCCGGCGCCGAGGTAGAGGGCGAGGTAGGCCAGCGCCACGACGGCGAACCAGGCGATCCTGGACACCTCCTCGAGCGTCCACAGCGGCTTGGCGCCCTTGGGGGCGTGGGCCAAATTGAAATGGGCCAACACGGCCGCGCCGGCCACGGTCAGCGCGAACATGGCCGCGCAGTTGGCCAGGGCGAAGAGATAGCCAGTGCCGGGCCCCGGGTTGAACCAGGTGGAAAGCGCCCGGCCCAGCAGGCTCTGCGGCAGCTTGCGTTTCACCCGCGACGACAGCTCCGGTGATTCGCCGGTCATGAAGACCCCCATCGCGTACCAGTGCAGGCCCAGCAGGCACATGCAGGTCGTCAGCAGCACCGGCCCGGCCTTACTGAAGGCCGCGAAGGTCATCCAGCCGACCACCAGGAGCTGCTGCAAGAGCATGACGACCCGCAGCGGGGTGGACCGATTCTCGCTATGGAAGCTGACGCGGGCGGCCGCGGCGAAGAAGACCAGCACCATGTAGCTGGCCGCAATGCTCAGCACCGCCGCGAAAATCTGCCAGAACAGGGCATCGGAGAAGGGCATGTCCCAGACGAGCGCAAAACCCGCAAGCTCGCACGCCGGCACGAACACCCAAAACAGCCCCAGCACCGCCAGCACCGACAACACCACCTGCCAGTGCTTGGCCGTGCTGAGCGTGCCGGCCAACAGCCCGGCCACCGCCAGCCCCAGGGAGAGAAACGTCGTCGAGCAGAGGATGACGAGGATCGTGGGGAGGTCGATGCCGCGGAGGATGTAGGTGAAGGCGAGGCACGGCGAGATGGCCGACAGGTAGATCATCATCTGCAGGATCGAGCTGCCCAGCTTGCCGCCGACGATCTGCCGCGGCCTCAGCGTGGTGATGGAGAGCAGGTCGTAGGTGTGCTCTTCGTGCTCGCCGGCCAGCGAGCGCAGGGCGCCGAAGGGGACGATGATCAGCAGCGGCAGCGCCAGCACGAGGTAGTAGCCGTAGAACATCTTCCGCCCCTCGGCGCCGTACCAGAGGCCCGGCCCGATGAAGGCCACGCCCAGGATCGTCCATGCCCAGACGGCGATCAGCAGCAGGCCGAAGGTGATGGTGAACTGCTTGCTCTTCAGGGCCTGGCGGGTTTCCTTCACCAGGATGGGGTTGAGCCGGTCGCCGACGCGCCTCAGCAGCCGGCCGATCGCCGAAGCGGGGCGCGCGGTGGCAACCGGCGCCACCAGGGTGGCCAGAATCGGCTCTGCCTGTTGGCTCATTGCACCACCCCCTGGGTGATTTGCATGAAGACGTCTTCGAGCGTCTGCCGTTGCGTGCCGAAGGCGACGACGCGGAAGCCGGCCTCGACGATGGCCCGCAGCAGGGCGGCCTCGGCCTCGGCGTCGCCGGCATGAAGGAAGGTGACGCCCTCGCCGTTGGCCCGCAAGCGCTCGATGCCGGGCCGGGCGGCCAGCCACTCGGCCAGCGCCGCGGTGCCGTCCAAGAGGCGGACTTCCACGCAATTGTGCGGCTGCCGGCCCTGCCGCTGGATCTCTTCCACGGTCCCCACGGCCAGCAGCCGCCCGCGCTCGAGAATGCCCACCAGGTCGCAGACGGCGGCCAGCTCGGTGAGGATGTGTGAGCTGATGAGGATCGTCTTGCCCGCCGCCGCCAGGGTGCGGATCATCTCGCGGAGTTCGATGCGGGCCCGCGGGTCCAGGCCGGCCGCCGGCTCGTCCAGGACCATGACCGGCGGATCGTGCACCAGCGCGCGGCCCAGGCAAAGCCGCTGCTTCATCCCTTTGGAGAGCCCGTTGATGGGCTTCTCGGCCAGCACGTCCAGGCCGGTGAAGCTCATCACGCGGTCGATGGCGTCGATCCGCTTCCGGCCGCGAAGCTGGTACGCCCGCGCGTAGAAGTCCAGGTATTCGCGGACGTTGGCGTTGGCATAGGTGGTGAAGTAGTCGGGCATGAAGCCGAGGCGGCGGCGGACCCGGTCCGGATCGTCCACCACGGAGAAGCCGTCGATGAGGGCGTCGCCGGCGGTGGGCAGGTCCAGCGTGGCCAGCACCCGCATGCTGGTCGTCTTGCCGGCGCCGTTGGGGCCGATATAGCCGAAAACCTGCCCCTGGTGAACCGTGAACGAGACGCCGTCGACCGCCCGCGTGCTGCCGAAATGCCGGTGCAGGTCTCGCAGCTCGATCATGGGGGGGGAAACAGACATGACGGCGTCACCTACCATTGCCCCAAAATCACGTGCGACGACGGCTCTTCGCGCGGCGAGGGCACGCCGAGGACGACCTCCGGCGAGCGCTCGACCACCGCGACGTAACTGCCCGGCACAACCAGGGAAGGATCGCCCGGCTGCCCCGCGCCGGAAGACCGCATCTGCTCCAGCCGGCTGGTCGCGACGGCCGGGTCCGGCAGCGATTCGGGATAGAACGTCATGCGCCCGAAAAGACCGCGCCGGGGCCCGAAACCTCCCCCCGTGGCGACCTGCTCCGCTCCGGGCGGCGCCAGGAGCTTGTCGCGCTGTATCATCTCCAGCACGCCGGCCTCCGCCGGCGCGGAGATCGGCTCCAGCGCGGCTGTGGCGTCCACCCCGATCGCACCGGCGCGGTAATATTTCCCTTCCTTGGTCCGCACCAGCAGTTGCTGGATCGGCGTTTGCAGGCGGTTCCGCACGGCAGGGGCCTTCTCCTTGCCCGGCGCCTCCAGCAAATCCAAGCCGATGCCGGACATCCGCGTGCGGACGGTGAGAAACTGCGCCGGCGTCCGCGCGGCAATCCAGCCGGAGGAAAACCGCTGATCTTCATCCCAAAGCACTTCGCGGAACAACGGCTGCTCGCGGCTGATGCCGCCGGGCATTTGTTCCAAGGGCAGGACCAGGGTGTCGGCGGGAAAGCGCAACCCGCCGCGCGGCGTCAGGCCGGCAAAGTACGACAGCCGCGTCCAACAGACCGCCCGGCCGCTGCGTTGATCGAGTTGTGTGACGCTCCGCGCGCGAACGCGCACGTCCAGGCCGTCGGCCATCAAGGCATAGGCGAACAGCAAGAGCGTCACCGCCGCCGCGCTGGCGGGAATCGTCAGCAGCAGCAAGTGCAATTGCCGCCGACGGCGCAGCAGCCAATAGTTCACCGGCCCGATGCCGATCACGAACACGGTGATGAGCACGCAGAACTGCGTAACCGGCGCCACGCCGACGCCGGGAATGAGGAAGTTCCAATAATCGGGATTTTCCCTTTTCAGCGAAAGCCCGTGCCGCTCATACCAATGCCAGCGGCTGTCCCCCATCGAGTCCAAGACCCAGCGCCAATCGCCGGCGGTCCCCGGAAAGGGCTGCTCGGAGGCCAGCGCCACGACAAGTCCGGCCTGCATGGGGCGGAAAACGAAAGAGGGGCGCTGGGGCGGCGTTGGCAACGGGGTCTTCGGGCCAGCGGGACTTCGCTTGGCCGGACGCGCGGCGACGCGACGCCCGTTGCGGTAGATCACTGGATTGCCCTCGTCGTCGTCTTCACTCGTCTCCGCAGCTTCCGGAGTGCGGCCGTAGAGCCCCTTCTCCGGGGCCGTCCAACCCGGCGGCGCCGGCCCGGTCGGCCCGCGATCGCTCAAGAGATCGAGGATCTTTTCCAGTTCCGGCAAATGCTCCCACTGCTCCCCGACGCCATAAACCCAGAGATTGCCGCCGGCCGCCGTCCAGGCCGCCAGCGCGCGGAGCGCCGCCGGCCGCGATTCTCCCAAGGCCGCAAGCTGCTCCTGCGACAGGCAGACGATATCGAAGCCGCTGTAGTCGATCCACTGGTCGGAGAAGTCTGCCATCGGCCAGCTCTCGGCCGCCGCTAGTTGCGAGGACGAAGACCCCGAACGCGACCGCCCCGTAGCCCAGTAGCGGAGGTTGGCGTGGGGCAGCGCCGCGGCCAACCCGCTGGTGTCCGGCGGGCTCTTTCCCAGGAAGAGCATTGCGGGAAGCGCCTCGATCCACACGCTGTCGCGCGCCGTCCAAGGCACGGACAACGCCCCGAGCAGAGTGCCGTCTTCGCTGACGTTCACTCGGTAGTGGGTGCTCCCGGCGACCTCCGGAACGGAAATCGTCATCGTCCGGCCAGTGGACCCGGCCGGGATCTCCAGGTCCCGAACGACCCGCAGGTCATAGCCCTCCGTCGGCGGCCGGCCCCGCAGGATCTCGATCGAGAGCGTCCTGTCCGCCGTGACCGGGGCGGTGGGAAGGACCGTAATGCGGACCGGCTGATAACCGGGCCTCGTCGCGGTCGACTCGAAATCGATGCCCATCCGCAGGCCGTTGCCGATCAGCGGCAGCGCCGGCCCGCCGGGCCGGGCTGCGGCCGCTCCGCCGGCGGTAGCGACGGTCCTGGCGGCCTGCGCCGTCGCGATGGGTGCGCCCCCTCCGGCCGATAAGACGGCCAGGACCAGGGCCACCAGGATCGCTTGCTCGGCCCCCGCGGCCGGCTTGGACTTGGGCGACGAAAACGCCAGCGAAAACAGCCAAACCAGCAGGAACAAAAAGACGTGGACCAGCTCGATCGCCACCAGGGCCACAATGGCCATCGACACCGCGGCCGCCAGCAGGCTGCCCCGCAGCGCCATGGCAAAAACCGAGCAGGCCATCGCGCAGACGGTCGTGGCGCCCAGCAGCCAGCGGAGTGAATATTGCGGGATGAGCATAGGCTGATTTTCCCCGCTTTTCCCCGCCTTTGCAAGGGCCCCCAGTAGGCGGCACACGCCGTGTGCCGTCAATATGTCGTCACACGGCGTGTGACGACTACCCGTTTCCGCGAAATGTCGTCACACGGCCACCCGCACGAAAAGGAAGTAGGCCAGGAGGACCGCTGCCATCAGGTACATCAGCCACTTGACGTCGCGGCCCTGGCCGGCAGACAACTTGATGATCGGATAGGCGATGAAGCCCACGGCCAGGCCGTCGGCGATCGAGTAGGCCAGGGGAATGCCGATCATGATGAGGAAGGCGGGCATCGCCTCGGCGTAGTTGGCCCAATCGACCTTCGTGACGTTGCGCATCATCATCGAGCCGACGATCACCAGGGCCGGGGCCGTGATGGGCGGATAGCTGCCGACCATGGCGATGAGCGGGCTGAAAAACAGGGCCAGGAGAAACAGCGCGGCGACGCAGAGCGCGGTCAGCCCCGTGCGGCCGCCGTGCTCGACCCCGGCCGCGCTCTCCACGAAGCTGGTCACGGTGCTGGTGCCCAAGGCGGCGCCGGCCACGGTGCCTACCGCGTCGGAGACCAGCGCCTGGCGGGCCCGTTCCAGGCGGTTGTCGCGGATCAGGCCGGCCTGCTGGCAGACGCCGATCAGAGTCCCCAGCGTGTCGAAGAGCACCATGAAGAGGAAGATCAGGATGAAGGGGAGCATGGGCCAGCCGAGCGCGCCGAGGAGGTCCATCTTCAGCAGCGTGGGGGCCAGCGAGGGCGGCGCCGCGACCGCCCTATGGGCGAGGGTGAACTGCGTCATCAGCATCGAGTCCGTCACCAGGCTCGATTTGGCCACCGCCGCGCCGAGGTGCGGCAGTATCGCCTTCAGGGCGACGGCCAGCAGCGTACTCGCGCCGATCCCCCAGAGGATCGCGCCGCGGACCCGCCGCGCCGAGAGCACCGCGGTCAGCAACAGACCGAAGAAGAACACGATCAGGTCGGGCGAGGCGAAGTGATGGTTGAGCGTGACCAGCACGTGGGGATCGGGCACCACCAGGTGGACCACTTGCAGCCCGATGAAGGCGATGAACAACCCGATGCCGACCGCGATGCCGTCGCGCATGCTGGGGCTGACGGCGTTGAGAATGGCCTCGCGGACGCCGAATATGGAGATCAGCAGGAAGAGGACGCCCGACCAGAACACCACGCCCAGCGCGATCTGCCAAGGCGTGGTCGAGCCGGGCAGCATGAGGCCGGCCGCGACGCGCTGGTGGATCATGACGGCCGCCGCCGGGATCGCCGAAAAGACAAAGAAGAAGTTCTCGCCCATGCCGGGGGCCTGCGCGATGGGGTAGCGGCCGTAGAGGCCCATGATCACCGTGGCCAGCGCGGCCGCCAGGCAGGTGGCCGTCAGGATGGCCCCGGAGTCCATGTGCGTGGAAAAGTCCTTCCCCATTGTCTTCTGGAACAGTTGCCCGCTGAGGATGGCCGGCTGGAGAAAAATGATGTAGGCCATGGTGAGGAAGGTGGTCAACCCGGCCAGCAGCTCGACGCGTACCGTGGTATGGTTTTCCGACAAGCGGAAGAGGCGGTCCAGCATGGTCGATCTCGGGGAAAAGCGGCGGCTCCTTGCCGTCGGCGTTTTATGAGCTACAATGCAGGAGGCTTATGGAAGACAATCATTATAGTGAAAATCTCTTGCGCCACGAAGGGGCGGGGCCGGAACAGGGCATCCTGATCGCCGAACTGGTGCCGGAATATCTGACGGCCGAGTTGGTCGGCCCGCCGCCGCGGCGCCGTCGTTTCTGGCTGCCGCTGGGCCTCTTCATCGCCACCTGCCTGAGCACCTGGTACGTGGGCGGCTGGGAGTTCTCCGCCGCCCTGATGACCATTTTGATCTGTCACGAGATGGGACATTTCGTGCAGGCCTGGCGCTATGGGGTTCACGCCAGCTACCCGTTCTTCATTCCCATGCCTATCGGACCGTTCGGCACCTTCGGGGCCGTGATCGGCATGAGTTCCCGGATCACCAATCGCCGGGCCCTCTTCGACATCGGCATCACCGGGCCGTTGGCCGGGCTGGTGCCCACCGTCGTCTGTTGCGTGGTGGGGATCGTCATGTCGCGGGCGTTTCCCGATGTTATCCTGGGGATGTCCCAACCCGTCGCATTTCCCCATGTGGTCATTGTCCACCAGGCCGAGCCCTGGCTGCTGGGCGAACCGTTGCTGTTCCAGTGGTTGACGCGCTGGCTGCACGCGGCGATTCCACATGGATACTCTTTGGTCCTGCATCCGCTGGCTGCGGCCGGATGGGTCGGCTTGTTCGTCACCGCCTTGAACCTGATCCCCATCGGGCAACTCGACGGCGGGCATGTGTTGTACGCCATCCTGCGAAGGAAGGCCCACGCCGTGGCGACCGTCTTATTGGTGGCGGCTGCGGTGATGCTGGTCCTGGACTTCCGCAACATGCGAAGCTGGATGTTGCTGATCTTTCTCCTGGTGATGATGGGCCCGCGGCATCCACCCACGGCCAACGATTATGTGCCGCTGGGCAGCGGCCGGATCATCCTGGGGTGGCTGACCCTGGCGTTCTTGCTGATCGGCTTCACTCCAACGCCGCTGGGGGACGCCGATGCCGCTGAGGAAGTGACCCGTCCGCACCACGCGGCCGTCTACCGGCAGAGCGCGGCGACGATCTGGTCCACCACGGCGGCCGGCCCCAGCCGCTCCACGTTCAGCACCAGGTCGTAGAGGTGCGGATCGTTCGTGTCGCGGTGGAAGTAGCGGCCCACAAAGTCCCGGCGGTCGTGGTCGGTCTTCAGCATCAGTCGCCGCGCCGCGGCCTCGTCCAGGGCGTGGCGCTCGATGAGCCGCTGGACGCGGAATTTTTCCCCGGCGACCAGCCGCACGGCCAGCCCCGTCTCCCGGGGGAGGAGGAACTGCGCCCCGCGGCCGACGAAAATGACCTTGCCGCGTCGCCCGGCCGCCCGGACCACCCGCGTCAAGCAAGCCACGTACTTCTCGTGGGTAACGATCTGGCCGTCCATCCAGGCGCCCAGCACGTCATAGGCCCAGTTGGCCTGGGTTTCGTCGACCAGGTTCACCATGCTGCGGGGTTCGTGGAGCCGCTCGGCGACGCGGTCCAGCAGGGTGCGGTCGAGGACTTCCCAGCCCAGCCGTTGTCCCAGCAGGCGGGCGATCTCGCCGGCGTCGACCCCGGCCTCGCGGGAGATGGCCACGTAGGTGCGGCCGCAGGCGGCCAGCCGCAGCCGCAAGGCCCCTTGCACGGCACGGTCCGCCACCTCCTGGGTATGTGTCCAGGCCTGGGTCCGCCGCTCCACCGCGGCGGCGATTCGCGGATCCTCGTGGATTTGCGTGTTCATCATCCACCTCCTGAGAGAAAAGAAGGGTGTCGAGGAGGAGGGAACGCATCAAGGTCCCACGTGTATTATACGCAGAATCTGCCCGCAGGGAAAGCAGTTTTTCGGAAGGAATCGGCTTGACCGGGCAGGGTGCCAGTGGCACACGTCACCTAGCTGCCCAGGGCATCCTTCAGATTGCGGACGTCGTCTTCCATCCGCTCTTGCCGGGCCGCGAGGTCTTGCAATTCGCCGCGCACGAGCGCGATCTGCTCGCGAAGCTCCCCAAGATCGCGGCGGAGGGCCTCGCTGCCGGCCTGGCCGGTCGGCGGGGCCGGCATGTCGGCCGGACCGCCGGCGACGCCCGGCAGGGCCACCGGGGCCGGTCCCACGGGCCCATCTTCGCGCAGAAACGCCGCCGCCCGCCCATGCCCGTGCTGCGCCCGCAGATGTTCCAACTCCCGCGGCGTATACAAGGCGTGGCTGACGACGTGCCCGCGCCCCTCGGGCGTGAGCGAAAGCACCAGCCCCTTGGCCTCCAACGACGTCAACAGCGTCCGCAGGGCCGGCAGGTCCGGAACCGGGTCCATGCGCGACACCCGGCCGCGCAGCTCCCCCTCGGTCTGCGCCCCCCGCAGCAATAATTCGGTCATCACCGACAGCTCGATCTTCTCGATCCCCAGCCAATCGTAGAGGTAGTGCCGGTACTTCGTCACCCGGCCGTAGCCTTCGACCATGCCGACGGCCCCCATTTGGCGAAGCCGTTCGAGCGATTCCGCCACGTCGTCGGGCTCGAGTTGCATGAGCGGATCGCGGTTGCTCTTCTGATTGCAGCCGGTGGCGATGCCGTTGAGCGACATGGGATAGGCGTCGGGGGTGGTTTTGGCCTTTTCGGCCAACACGCCCAGCACGCGGCGGTCGAGCGCCCCCAGCGGCTGCCAGCGGGGCGCGGTGGGAGGCGTTTGCGGCGCGGATAGGTCCTCGCTCATCCCTTCGGTCTCCGGGGGAAATTAGTCGGCGGACTGCCCAGGAGACCTAGTGATACCCTGTTCCGGCGGGAATGTAAAGGCTCCCCCCGGTCAGGGCTCGCGGAGGACGCGAAAACCGAGGTTCACGCAGCGGCTCTCGGGCACGTTCCAATTGCGGAACGAAGCGCGGGCAAAGAGCGGGAAGCTGTTCCACCCCCCGCCCCGGCGAACGCGGCGCCCGCCCGTCTCCGGGCCCGTCGGATCGTCCACCGGCGACTTGGCATAGTAGTCCTCGCCGTAGCGGTCGGAGCACCACTCCCAGGCGTTGCCGTGCATGTCGCAGAGCCCGAATTTGTTGGGCGGCAGACTGCCCACCGCCACGGTGAACTTGCCGTCCTTGGGCATGATGATCTCCTGCACGTGCGGCAATTCGCTGCGGCCGGTGGGGTCCTGCACATTGGCCACGCGGCTGAGCTGGCTGGGATCGTCGCCGTTGGAGTAGCGCGTGGTAGTCCCGGCCCGGCAGGCGTATTCCCACTGGGCCTCGGTGGGCAGGCGGTAGGTCTTGCCCTCCTTGCGGCTGAGCCATTGGCAGAAGGCCACGGCGTCGTACCAGGTGACGTCCACCACGGGTTGGTCGTCGGTTTGGGGGAAGCCGGTGTTGCGCCAGTTGAACTTGGGATTGCGTCCCTCGCACTTGCCGGTCTGCGGATTGAATCCCCAGCCGCCGTTGCCGCGGCGGGCGCGGTCATGCCGCTCCTCGTCCGTGCGGCCGGCGTCGCTGCGTTCCGCGGCCGTCTTGAAGCCGGTGTCGTCGACGAACTTCTTGAACTGCCCGATCGTCACTTCGCATCGACCCAGGTAGAAGGGCTTGGTGATCCGCACGCGGTGGCGGGGATATTCGTCCTTGAAGAAGTCGTTCTCTTTGATCCCGCCCTTGTACGCCGCGGCGGCCTTCAGCAGATCGTCTCTGGGCTCGGTGCTGCCCATCATGAATTCCCCGGCCGGGATCAGCACCAATTTCATGTCGATGGAGTTGGTGGCCTCGCGCGGCGGGCCGGCTACCGGCTCCTGCGCCGTGGCGGCCCGCAGGCCGCACGCCACCAAAAGCAGCACAAAGCAGGGAAGGCGCAACGTCACGTCGAGTCTCCTTTGCGGGCGGAGGGGTGGGAACGATTTACGTTTGTGGTCCAGTATAGCCAGCGGCGTCGGGGAATTCCATGGAAACAACACCAACAAGCACCAAGGCCGTGGCATCATCCCTGGGCAAATGGATTCTACGCCAAGGCGCAAAGACGCAAGGGCGCAAATTTACGGGAAGAAAGAGAGGGATGGTCAGGCTGCCCTCGAATATGTTTCTGTTGCGGAAGGCGGCAAACGGGTTTTCGGGTGCCACTGCTGGCTTGCCCAGCAGTGTGGTGGGGCAACGCATCGGCACTGCTGGACAAGCCAGCAGTGGCACCCAGCCTTCCGCAACAGAAACGAATAACATGCCGGCCAACGCCGTCCGCTGAGATACTCGACAAGGCCGGCGCCGGCCCGCCAAAGAATGCGCCGAACAACGCGGCGCAAAGGCACACCGGCTCAATAGACCAGCGCCCCGCGGAGCATCAGCGTGTCGCGGGGATAGTAATCCGTCGCCGCCTGGTCCAAATCGAGCTTGCGGGCGAAGACATAGCCGATTTCCAGCCGCGGGTTGATCCTGCCGATGGCCTGCCGCTCGATGCCGAGAAAGGCCCGCAGGTCGCGATAGTTCAGCAGGTCGTCGGCGCCGTCGCTGCGGCGGATGGCCCAGGTGCCGCCGCCCAGCTCGCCGCCGACGTAGACCCAATCCTGAACGTCGTCGTTGTGGATGCCGCTCCAATAGACGCGGCGGGAAATCTTCGGTTGCGGAAAGACCAGCGCGAACTTGGTGTCGTCGTCGGGCGTCCAAATCAGCCCGGCCACCGGCAACAGCGGCACGTCCGTGCGGTCGAGATAGTCGGCCCCCAACACCAGCTTGAGCGTGGGCGTCCACGTCCAGGCGGCGATGCCGTGCCCGGTGATCCGCAGGGCATGGCTGTCATCCTGGCGGAAGTCGCTGGCCTCGCCGGGCGTGACCGCGATGTCGAAGCCCAGCCGCGGCGTCACGTGCCCCAGCCAGCGAAACTCCACGTAGGCGTCGTAGAGCCGCGAGGGCAGCACGACGGCCGCCGGCCCGTCCAGGTAATGCACGGCAAACCCGGGGGTGATCAAGAGCGGATACTCCCGCGTCGGGCAAGGCAGCCCGAAGACCGCCTTCAGTTCGAGGGTGTCGAATCCAAAGCCGTTGCCGCCATTGCGGGGCAGCCAGGAGCCCTCGAAGAGAAGCTTCTGGAACACCCCCGGCCGGGCGCCGCGGAGCAGGTCGGTCGCCGGCGCCGTGGCGCCGTCGCTGCCCGGCGCGGGGGCCGACTCCATCGCGGCCGCGGCGGCGCCGGGATCCGCGCCCAGCGGTGAAAGCCGCTGGATGGGAAAGTAGTAGGGGGGCGTTGTCGCGTCCGGATCGGCCTGGTCGGCCGCGTCGCTGGCCGGCATCCGCATCACCTGGCCGCAGGCCGGCCCGGCCAGACAACATGCCAACGCGGTCAGGGCGAGACAACAGCTCAGGCGGAGAAAGGGCTGTCCCGCGCGCCGCGACGAGAATCTGTCCGAGATGGAACCGGCGATCGCCGCTGCCTGGGAGTGCATCTCAGAAGGCCAGGCTCCCGCGCAAGAAGACCGTCGAGGACGCCGCGTAACTGCCGGGCTCTCCGCTGGCGTAATCGAGATGCCGGTCGAAGGCCCCGCCGATCTCGAAGAGTCCCGACAGTCCCAACCCGCCGGGTCGCTTGAACTCCAGGCCCAGGGCGATGCGGATGTCGTTGTAGTCTACCTCGTCGAGTTGGCCGCCCACGATGGTGCCCGGCTCCTTGCCGCGCCGGATCGTCCAGGCGTCGCCGCCGTAGTCGCCGGAGAGATACCACCACCAGTCCATGCCGCCCATCGCATTGAGCCGCTGGCTGTACTTGGGATTGGGAAAGAGGATGTCGAAGCGGACGTTGTCGTTGGGCGACCAGACAACGCCGAAGGTCGGCAAAATCTTGTACTGGACCCGGTTCAGATACCAGATGCCGAGCTTGAGTTGCGTGATCTGGTTGATCTGCATCACCGCCAGCGCAGTCCCGGTCAGCCGGATGCTGTCCTCGTCGATGCCGCGGAAGTCGGAATAGACGCCGCCGCGGAGCGACAGCTCGCCGCTAAAGCGGTCGTTGATGTGCGGGTTCCACGCCGCATCGAGATAGGCGTCGAACGTGTCCGCCGGCATATCGGCCGGCGCGGGCGGGGGCAGCTTCGAGTTCGGCCCCTGCCAGAAATACGTGGCAAAACCGGGGGTGATCAACAGCTTGCTCTTCAGGACGGGAATGGCCAGCGTGGTGCTGAGCTCGAGCTGATTGAACCCCAGGGGATTCGACCCCTCCGGGGCAAAGTAGTGGTAATCGGCCCGCGTCTCCACGCGGAACTTCTGCAGTTGGGCGACGCTGGCCGCCGGATTACCCCAGTCGAGATAGGGCCCCGCGGGCAACACGGCCCCCGAGCCGGCCGGCGGCGTGGCATAAGGGTCCCAGGTCGGCGCGGGCTGGATCGGCCCGCCGAGCGTCGCCATCGGGGCCGCACCAGCAGCCATCGGATCCGGCCCCGGAGCAAGGGCCGGCGCCGGCGACGGATTCGGGGAAGTCATCGGCGGCGTCGCCGGCGCGGCGCCGGGCGCCGCCTCCGGCCCGTCGACCATCGAGCCGAACTGCACCCGCGGCGTTTGCCCCATGGCCGCAGCCGAGACAAGCACCGCAGTGGCCACACACAGGCAGCAGGTAATTCTGGCGATCCTGACCACCAGTCCCCTCACGGAGGCGGGTTCCCGATGAGAAAACCACAGATAAGTCCTTGGCAAGGGCCGTTAGATAACAAGGATAGGCCGCCCAGTCAAGGTCGGTTTCGCTGGAAGAAGTTAACAGTTAGAATTTAGGAGTTAGAAGTTAGGAGTTTCAAGTTAAGAGCCCCCGGAAAGCAGATCTGTCTCGACCCCCCCGCGATTCTAACTCCTAACTCCTAACTTCTAACTCCTTTTCCTCATGCCCCCATCCACCCCAAATTCCATCGACACCGAGCGCGTCCTGCACGAGACGTTCGTCGTGCGGATCGAGCACCATGCGACGCTGCGCTCGACCAATGATCGGGCGATCCAGGCCGCGGCCGAAGGCGACCACGAGCTGCCCTTGCTGATTCTCGCCGACGAGCAAACGGCCGGACGGGGCAGGGGGGCCAACCGCTGGTGGACGGGCGGGGGCGGCCTGGCCATGAGCCTGCTGCTGGGGCCACGGCAGCTTTCCGCGCCGCTGCGAAGCCGTGCCCCGCTGGCCGCCCTGGCCGCCGCCGTCGCCGTCGCCGAGAGCGTCGCTCCGCTGCTGCCGGACCACCAGGTGGGCCTGGCGTGGCCCAACGACGTGCTGGTCGGCCCGCGGAAGCTCTCGGGCATTCTCATCGAAGCGCTCGCCGACGGGCGGCACGTCGTGGGCATCGGCATCAACACCAACAACTCGCTCGCCGACGCCCCGCCGGAGCTGCGCGAGCAAGCGGCCACGCTCCGCGACCTGACCGGCCGGCCACAGGACCAGACGCAGATCCTTATCGGCCTGATGGGTCATTTGGAGCGGAACTTCGCCGGCCTGGCTTGCGACGGCCCGCGGATTGCCGCCCGCGCCGACGCCCTTTGTGTGCAACATGGCCGTACGCTCCGCGTGCAGCGCGGCCGGCGGCTGCTCACCGGCGTCTGCCGCGGCATCGCCCCCGACGGGGCCTTGCGGCTGGAGACGGCCGCGGGCGAGGAGCTTCTCTACTCCGGCGTGCTGCAACAGGCGACAGAATAGGACCGCAAACTGCAGTCGGTGGGGCTCGCGACCACGCTGCGCGTGGTGCCCCTCGACCCATCCTACGATCCCCATTACCGGGCCAATTCCAGCCGCTGGCGCAGCCGGCGCTCGACCTCCGCCTCGTCGGCCTGGGGAAACTGATGGCGGATGCCCTCGCGGGCCATATCGCAAGCAAACTGGTGCAAATCCAGGGCGATCTGCAATCGCTGCTCACCCGTCATTCGCCGGTAGCACTCGATCTGTCGCTGGAGGGCCGCTTCCGGCGTCATGTTCCGCGCTCCGCCTTGCTATTGCACGGCGGCGGCCTGCCCACTGGCGGCGGTGGCGACCGGCTTGGCTTCTTTGCCCGGCTCGGGGTCGGCGGGCTGAAAGACCCGCGCGTCGTAGACCGCCAGCGCGTGCATCGCGTGGGCCATGGCGGCGAGGTCCCGGCTGCTCAGCCCCTGCGTGCTGCCGCGATAGCGCTCGCTGTTGAGCATGGAGTCGAGATACTCGATCGACCGGACCAGCGTCGGGTCTTCCAGGGCCGTTGCCGGCACGCTCAAGGCCAGCCACTCGGCGACCTCGCCGGTGGCCAGGAACTGCCAGGCGTAGTCGCGCTCGGGGGCCTGGCCGGCGACGGGCCGGAAACTCCAGCTCCCGTCGCTGTTCTGACTTCGCAGCACGTATTGCCGGTAGTCGTCGACGAAGGCTTTGGCGCGGCCGAAGGCCCCGTCCAGCGGCGTCTCCGACCTCGCGCACAAATTCAGCGCGCAACTGAGCCCCAGCAGCCTCGTGATCCCGCCCGGTCCGGCAACCGGCGGCCGGGCCAACTCGGAGGCGACCATCCGCTTGATCGACCAGTCCTCGTCCAGGCTGTTCTTCCACGTTTCCTGCCCGGCATAATGCGACAGGCCGACCAATTTCAGCGACATGTCGGCCCCGGAGCGGCAGGCGCGCTTCTCCGACTCCACCAGGTCGGCCACGGTGCGGACCGTTTTCCCGGCGCGGAGCGGATAGTCGGTGGGAACGTGGGCCAACGCCAACATCGCCAGGAACTGGGCGGGATCGTCTTGCAGGCCGTAGCCGACGCGGGCGGCAATCCGGCCGTCGTCCAGCGCCAGCAGGTGGTATCCGCCGCAGGGAAGGTCCCAGCACAGGCAGGTGACGGCGTTGACCTTCTGTCCCGGCGCATCGCCGCGCTCGACTTCGCTTCGGCAGCCGAAGGCCCAGCAAAACTTGATGAGGTCGGCGGCCGTATTGTCGCGGGTGTTGAAGGGCTGTTGGAGTTGCGCCTCCAAGGTGCGGCGGACGCGGTCGCGGAGTTCGACTTGCGCGGCGGTAAGTTGCTTTTTCGGCGCCGCCTTCGGCGCCTCTGCCTTCGGCGATGCTACCTTCGGTGGTTCTGTTTTCGGCGGTTCTGTTTTCGGCGGTTCCGGGGGGGCGGCCTTCGCGGGCGGCGTGTTTTCCTTGGCCGGAGGGGGCGGCGGCGGCGCGCCGGCGGCGTCGCTGGCCGTCGAGACTCCCGCGTCCTGGCCCGCCGGCGTGGCGGCGGCCGGTTTGTCTTCCTTGGCCACCGGGGGCAGCGGCGTCGGAACGGCGGCGTCGCTGGCCGTCGAGACTCCCGCGTCCTGGCCCGCCGGCGTGGCGGCGGCCGGCTTTTCCGCCGCCTTGGGCGAAGTCGCATCGTCAGCGGCCGCCCAGGCCACACTGCCGCCCAGCAGTCCCAAGCACACTACCAGCAGAGAAAAATGCAGAATTCGCATGATATTTGTCCAACCTTTTATTTTCCGAGCCAACCCAGCGGCGATCACCGCCCCGCCGGGGCGCTGTCGACCGGTTTGGCCGCCGTGGTGGTGACCTCATCGTGTCGGGGGCGATCGATCAGGAAGCCGCCGGCGGCGCCGCGCTGCATGTAGCAGTGCCGCTCGGCCCCGCAACCGAAGGTGCTGTTGCCGCCATAATTGATCAGGAAGCTGAAGTTGCCGCCGCACTCCGGCAGGTGATGGTAGCTGATGCCCGGCGACGCATAGGCCTGGGTCCAGCCGTCCCACACCGAATCGTCGCCATAGTGGAAGAGGATGCCCAGTCCGGCCTGGGCGCCGCATCCCTGGGTGAGTCCGCCGGTGGCCGTGTAATGGTCCTTGCCGCCGAAGCTGCAGAGCACGCCGACCGAGCAATCCCAGGCCATGCCGCTGCCCATGATGCTGCCTTCGTAGGTGCTGTTGCCGCGGTCGTCGAAGCAGAAGCCCAGGGCGTAATGGCAGCCCCAGCCGCAGCCGAATCGCTGGAAGAGCTGCTCCGTGCGTTCCTCACCGTAGAAGGCCTTCCGCGCGATGAGGCGCTGGCTGTTGCCGCCGAAATCGCGGGCGAAGCCCATGCCGCACCAATAGCCGCCGCCGTGCGAGAGGTAGTCGAACTCGTAGACGTTGTGGCCGCCGCCGTTGAGCAACACGCCGATCCCTCCGTCGGCCGACTGGCGAATGCCCGCCCCCACGCCCTGGCCGAAGCCCTCGTAGCCGGGTGTTTCCGGCTTGTAGGAGTTGGGATAGAGGCCGCCGCAATAGTAGTGGTCGCCGCCGCGGAGGTCTTCCAGGAGTCCGAAGCCCAGCGGGCCGCCCATCCCTTGGGCCCACATCGCCGCGTGGTAATCGTTGTGCCCGCCGCGGCTGATCAGCAGCCCCAGGCCGCCGAGGGCCTCGCCTTGCACGCGGCGGACGCCGTGATACTTGTTGTTGCCGCCGAACTCGACGAGCATGCCGACCCCGGCCAACGCGGACCCTTGGGCGACGTCGAGGGCGTCGTAGCGGTTGTCCCCCTCCAGGTTCACGAGCATGGAGACGCCCAGGATCGCGCTGCCCTGGACGCCGGGGCTGGTGGCCTTGAAGAAATTGCCACCGCCGAGGTTCAGCACCACCAGCACCGGCCGCTGGAGCGAGCAGGTCCCTTCGTAATACACGTTGCCCCGGCCCAGGTCGATCACGGCCGCCACGCCGGGCATGGCGTCCAACTGGAAGGTATTGGCGCCCTTGCCGATCACGATGGCGCCGGCCGGGGTGTCGATCCGCGCCACCACCCGCCCCGTCACGCCCGGCACGACGACGTTGCCGTCCACGGGCAGTTGCTTGAGTTGTTGCAATAGCGCCGGATCGCTCAGCGGCACCAGCGCCTCGGCGGCGTCGATCATGGCGCTGCGGTCCATCTTCTCCATCAGGTCGCAGAGGCGGCGGCCGGTGCCGCGGTCGTTGATCGTGTGACCCACGCGGTTCTGGCCCACCAGGACCGGATAGAGATACGTCGCCAGCTCCTGGATTTCACCCTTGCTCAACGGCGCCAGCGCGGCGGCGTAGGCGGCCTGCGCTTCGACCAGCGCCTGCTTGACCACTTCCAACGCCTCGTGCGGCGAGTGGACCGCGACGAACCCGCGCGGCTTGCGCTTGCCGAGGTCCAGCTTCTCGGCCGCGGTGGCCACCGCGGGTCCGAGTCCCGACGGATCATCCACAATCGCCTTGTGCAGCGTGCGGGTGAATTCCTCCGCTTCGGCGGGGGCCCGCAGCGGGTTGCGCAGCATGTGGTCGTACCAGCTCAAGCGGCAATTGCCCGTCAACTCCGAGCCCGTGTACGCCGCGGCCGTCGCGTCCAACCGCGAGCCGGCGTATCTCTGGAAGCGGGCGAAATCGCCGTCCACGCCTCGCTTGCGCAGCCCGGTGGCGATCTCGTCTTGCAGCAGCCGCACCATGCCCGGCGCCAACGGCTCGCCGTAAATCGCGTTGGGATCGCTGAGGTGCACGGATGCACGGGCGGCGGGCGTTGCCTTGGCCGCGGCCGGCTGCTGATCTTTTCCCGCCGCCCGCGCGGTCCACTGGCCGCCAAGGGCCACAAGAGCGATCGTCAACGTCGCGGTCGCCGAATATTGCAGAATCCCCCACGATCTCATGCTGCGCCTCCTGCTGGCCAGGAATATGATGGGAAGCCTGCCCAGCTTGCCCTATTTGCGTAGGGTGGGAACCACCCACCAAAATCCGTCGTGCCTTGGTGGGCGATGCCTGCCCTACGCTGGTTACAAGGAAGTACGTGACTGATGCGAAAAATCAGATTCTAAAGACGGCGCGGCGATGAGTCAACGCCGATCGCGCCAAAACGCCGCCGCCACTACCGTCGAAACGGCTGCTGCAAGGCCGCCACGCAAAACTCGCGACGATTGTGTTGCAGTTGCCGGGCGCGAACGACATTGTACCCCCAACTGCGAATGCGGTCGAGGTAGGCGGGCACCTCCTGGGCCAATTTCCACTGCGGCAGTTTGAGCGTCAACAGCATCCCGCGAATATGCACCTCCGCATGGGTGACTAGGGACTGCACCGCATCGAGCGTATACGCGGGTGGGACGTTCATGTCGGCGGCCAGCCAGCGGACCTTGCGGAGGTCGCGACGCCGCACCGCCGCGCTGCGGCGGCGAATATGCGTAAACCGCGGATACCCCAGGATCCGCGGGTCCATCGCCGCCGGGTCGATGCCGACCACATGGTAGCCGCGCTGCAACAGCGCTTGGCACGATCCGCCCGGAGCGCTGCCGATCTCGGCCCAATGCGCCTCCGCCGGGATCGGCAACTCGGCCCATCGCAGGGCTTCCTCCATTTTCAGCCACGCCCGGCTGATCGCCTCGGGGGGCAAGACCAAAGGGCTCAGTCCGCCGGGCCATTGCGACGCGACCGAGCCGACCCGATGGGTCCCCACCCACCACTGCCCGGGCTCCAAGAGGATGCAGTCCAGCACGGCATGGCCCGGCCGGGCAGGCTGCTGCCACTGCTGCGCCAAGGCCGCCGCCGCCCCAGAGCGAGGGCAAGCTCCTAGCAAGGCGTCGTAAGCCGCGGCGGCCGCGGGCGTCAGGCCGGGCTCATAACCATGTTCCCCCGGCCGCGCCGCATCACGCTCCCACACGTGTATCCGTTGCCAGGGCCGAGGGCCGAAAACGGCCCAAACACCGCGGGCAAGCCCGTCCAAGTCCTCACCCTGGACCGGCCCCAGCGAGAAACCCGACGCCCGCGCAAATACCGCGCCCAGCGCGAACTCCGGCGGCAGGCGGTGATCCTCGGGCAGCTTGAACGTGAGGAAACCGGGCCGCGAGAAGGCCAGGGGAAAGTCTGGCCAGCGGCGGGCCAACTCGCCCTTGACGGCCTGCTGGGCGCCCACTTGGCAGGTGACAAACAAGAAACGCGGCCGGTCCGACATCCTGCGGCAAACCACCTTCCCATCGGAGTGGAGAACACTTATACTTCATTACTTACCTTACTGAAAACTCGGGTACACCGCAAACATGACCGACGCGCCGAACCATTGGGGCGATGTGGCATCCTTATTGGGGGTTGAGCCAGCCCCGGAAGAACCCAAACCGCAATCCGCCGGGCCCGCCCCGAGCCAACCCAAGCCCACGCTGCCCGTTGCGGCACCGCGGGCCGCCGCGCCCCGGCCCCCGCGACCGGCGGCGAATTGGGACGCCTTGGCGGGCTCGCTGGGCGTTGCGCCGGCACCGGCGCCCCCGCCCGCTGCAAAGCCGCCCGCTGCAAAGCCGCCCGCACCGCGGGCCGCCCAGCCGTCCGTGCGCCCCGTGACGCCACCCCCCGCGCCGCCGGCGTTCCCGCCGGCCATGCCGCGGGCCCGCTACACGCCCCCCGAGCCCGTCGAGATCGCCAGCCCGCCGGCCGACGAGCCCAGGGAGCCCATCGAGTCCGGCGCGGCCGAAGAATTCGCCCTCCTCAGCGAGGAATTGGTCGGCTTCGTCCCCCAGTCGTCCGACGCCGAGGGCCCGCCGGAGCGCCGTCGCCGCAAGCGCCGTCGCCGCGGTCGCGGTCCCCGCGACGCCGCGCCCGCAGAGCAGCCGACCGGCTCGGCGCCGCCGGAATCGGACGATTTCACCCTGGAACTGCCCGAAGAGGAACAACCAGTCGAGCAGGGCGAGCCCACGGCGGAATCGCGCCCGGAGCGGCCGGAGCGTCGCCGGGGCCGCCGCGGCAGGTCGCGCGGCCGCGACCGCGGACCGGTTCGAGACGCGGCGATCCCCGCGCCCGCGGTCGAAGACCGGCCGCCGCTGGAAGAAGACCTCGACGACACCACGTTGGACTTGCCCGACCCGCTGGGCGACGAGACCGACGACGAGGCCTCGGCCGCGGTGGGATTTCACAGCATCCCCACCTGGGAAGAAGCGGTGGGAATCCTGGTTTCCGCGAATCTTGAATCGCGTGCCCGGCGGCCCGGCAACGGCGCCGCGTCCGGCCGCGGCGGCAACCGCGGCGGGCGGGACCGGAACCGCGGCGGCGGCAACCGCGGCTCGCGGCCCCGCTCCGCCAACCGGCGGTAGCGATTGCCCGGCGGACTTACGGACGGGCGGCAAGGCGCCAAAGTTGATAATTAAAGTCTGACCCCGTTTTGGACCGTTTTGGACCGACCCCGTTTTGATCGGCTATCTGGTTGTGCTTCTCCTGCTGGCGTGGCTCGCACTTTACTCATACTCCGCTAACAATCTCTTTCACGCGGGCCGGCAGGCGGAGGCCCGACAAGTCCTCGGCTTCGGCCGGGAGGTCTCCGACATCTTGGCCAAAACAGCGATCGTCGCGATCCTGATTGGCATCTTGATACCCTATGGCGAAAGGCACCGGGCGCGGAAGGCGTAGGCGGCGCACGCGCGACGACCCATCCCGGCTCCCCCCGACGCAGTCGGGGGACTTTTCCAGCCCCCAGTCCCCAGCCCCCAGTCCTTAGCTTATAATTCAGCAACGGACCATGGCAGACGCCGTTGCGGAAATTACTGCACCGGACCGACTGCGGGAATTGGTCGGCCGGCTGGAGCGCCAAGAAGGCTTCGCCGAAGCGGTCGCGAGTCTGATCGGCGGACACGCGGCCACGTTGGACGGAGTCTGGGGCTCGAGCTGCGCGCTGGTGGCCGCCACGCTGGCCGCCCGGACACGCGGACCGCTGGTGGTCGTCTGTCCGCGGGCCGATGAGGTGGACGCCCTGGTCGATGATCTGGGGCTGTTTCTGGAGGGAACGGTCGAACAGTTTCTCGCCTGCGAAACGCTCGCCGGCGAGCGGGCCGGCGCGGACGAGGCGGCCGGCGAGCGGCTGCGGCTGCTGAAGATGCTGCAATCGCCCCAGCGGCCGCGGCTGGTGGCCACCAGCATCCAGGCCCTCGTGCAGCCCGTGCCGGACCGCGACGCCCTGGCGCGGCAGACGCGGTTGCTGCGGGTCGGCGAGCGGCTTTCGCTGGAGGAACTGGCCCGCTGGCTGGTGGAGAACCGCTTTCACGCCACCACCGGCGTGGAATTGCCGGGCGAGTTCTCGCTCCGCGGCGGCATCGTCGACATCTTCGCCCCCGATTGGTACGACCCGGTGCGGGTGGAGCTGCTGGGCGACGAGATCGAATCGCTCCGCCGCTTCGAGGTCTCCAGCCAGCGGAGCATGGGCAAAATGGACGCCGTGGAAGTGACGGTGCTGGAGCCGCTCTTGCAGGGCCGCGGCCATTTCAGCGATTTCCTGCCGCCGGAAAGCTGGTTTCTGCTGGTCGAGCCGGGCGAATTGGAGGCCGAGGGGCAGCATTACCTGAAGCGCCTGGAGCGGCCGCCGGAACTGCACGCGGTGGCCGACGTGCTCCGCGAGGTGTGCCGCTTCCCCTCGGTGACGGCCTCGGCCGTGGCCGCCGGCTCGCTGGAAACCACCTGCCGGCTGAAGATCGAATCGGTCGAGCGCTTCAGCGGCGACATCAACAAGGTCCGCAACGAATTGGACGACGCCGGCGCGGGCCAGGAGGTCTTCCTGGTTTGCCAGACCGAGGCCGAGGTACGCCGCCTGGCGGAGATCTTTGCCGCCACGCGGCTGGCCGAGCAGGGACGGCTCCATTTTCCCCTGGGCACGCTGCACAACGGTTTCCGGCTGGTCACGGAAGGCGTGGTGCTCTTAAGCAGCGGCGAACTCTTTCACCGCACCGATCTGCGGCGCCCGGCGCGGCGGCACCTGGGGCGGGTGATCGACAGCTTTCTCGAGTTGCACGAGGGCGACCTGGTGGTGCACGTCGCCCACGGCATCGCCCGCTACCGCGGTTTGACACTTCTGGAAAAAGGCGGCCAGGTCGAGGAGCACCTGGAATTGGAGTTTGCCGGGCGGACGAAGCTCTACGTGCCTTCGTCGAAGATCGGCCTGGTGCAGAAGTACGTGGGGGGGACGAAGAGCCGGCCGACGCTGGCCCGCCTGGGCGGCCACGCCTGGGAGCATCAGAAGGGCAAGGTCCAGGCGGCGGTGAGCGACCTGGCCGCCGAAATGCTGGAACTCCAGGCCTCGCGGGCGTCGCGCCCCGGCATCACCTTCCCGGTCGAGACCGAGTGGCAGCACGAATTCGACGCCTCCTTCCCTTACGAAGAGACCCCCGACCAGTTGACCACGATGGAGGCGATCAAGCACGACATGGGCCAGTCGCGGCCCATGGACCGGCTGCTCTGCGGCGACGTGGGCTACGGCAAGACGGAGCTGGCCATGCGGGCCGCCTTCACGGCCGTGGACGCCGGCTACCAAGTGGCGGTGCTCGTGCCCACCACGGTGCTGGCCGAGCAGCACCTGCGGACCTTTACCGCGCGGATGGCGGAGTTTCCCTTCGAGATCGCCGCCTTGTCGCGATTTTCCACGCGCGGTCAGCAGGCCCGCATCATCAAGCGCCTGGCCGCAGGCGAGATCGACGTCTTGATCGGCACCCACCGGCTGGTGCAGCCGGACGTGAAGTTTCACAACCTCGGGATGGTGATCATCGACGAGGAGCAGCGTTTCGGCGTCGAGGTGAAGGAACGCCTGAAGGCCTTCCGCCAGATGGTCGACGTGCTGACGATGACGGCCACGCCGATCCCGCGGACGCTGCACATGAGCCTGTTGGGGGTGCGGGATATCTCCAACCTGGAGACGCCGCCGCAGGACCGCCTGGCGGTGGAAACCCGCGTGACCCGCTTCCAGGGCGAACTCATCCGCCACGCGGTGATGCGGGAATTGAATCGCAGCGGGCAGATTTTCTTCGTGCACAACCGCGTCGAGGACATCGAGATCTTGGGGCAGCGGCTGCGGCAGATCGTGCCCGAGGCCCGCCTCGGCATCGCCCACGGCCAGATGCCCGAGCATGAACTCGAACAAGTGATGCTGGACTTCGTCGATCAGCGCTTCGACATGCTGCTGGCCACGACGATCGTGGAGAGCGGGCTGGATATCCCCAACGCCAACACGATCTTCATCGACGAAGGGGACCGTTACGGGCTGGCCGACCTGCACCAGCTCCGCGGCCGCGTGGGACGCTACAAGCACCGGGCCTATTGCTACCTGCTGGTCGATCCCAACAAGAACCTCTCGCCCTCGGCCGCCAAGCGTTTGCGCGCCATCGAGGAGTTCAGCGACATGGGCGCCGGATTCGCCATCGCCATGCGCGACCTGGAGATCCGCGGGGCGGGAAACATCCTGGGCACGCAACAGAGCGGGCATATCGCCGCGGTGGGCTACGAACTCTACTGCGCGCTGCTGGAACAGTCCGTGGCCGCGCTGAAGCGGCTGCCGCCGCAGACCTCGATCGAGGTGGACATCGACCTGCCCGGCGCGGCCTACATCCCCCAGGGCTACGTGCCGGACATGCGGCCGAAGATCGACCTCTATCGCCGCCTGGCCCGCATCGCCACGCCCGCGGAGCTGGCGGACTTCCGCGGGGAGCTTGTAGACCGTTTTGGGCCGCCGCCGGCGGTGGTCGAGCAGTTGCTGGCCTTGGCGGAGTTGCGGATCGCCGCCCACCGCTGGCAAATCAGCGCCATCCACCTGGAGGACCAGTACGCGGTGTTCGAGTACGCCTCGGCGGGGCGGATTCGGGAGTTGGCGGCCCAAAGCGGGGGGGCCCTCCGCGTGGTGGACGGCCGGACCGCCTATTTGCCCCTGGACGGCAGCGTCGCCGAGGGCGAGGCAGTCCGCCGCCGTGTCAAATCGCTGTTGCAGTTGCAGTGACTTGGCGTCTATAATCCCCCCCGCTCCATAGCGAGCCGGGGGGTTTATCCCCCCGGTTGCGCCGGAGTGCCACTGGCTTTGCCAGTGCTCGCCTGGGCCACTGGCAAAAAGGCACTGGCGGAGCCAGTGGCACCCGAGCATAGCCAACTCGATCCATCCCTCGCTGCAGGGGCAGTTTCCGTGCGACAACGAACCTGGCTGTTCACCGTGTTGGCGGGGCTGTCGCTCTGGCTGGGCGTGGCTGCGGCCGATGATTATCGGGGACCGGGGACGGACAACGGCGGCGGCGCGCCGCTGGGGCCCTCGCCCACGCCGCTGATTCCCGGCAGTGCCCAGAATTTTCCGGGTCCACCCAGCCAGCCCACGTCCCCTTCGCGTCCCCCGTCATGGCCGGGCGGGGGCACGGCGCAGCCGCCGGGTTACGTGCGTTCACGGCTGGGAGATCAGACCGGGCAGCCGTTGGGCGAGCAGGTGCCCATCGAGGGCGGCCAGTGGCTTGCCCGCGACGGTTCCGACAACGTGCTCAGCGGCGACCTCTTCGGCGGCATCTACGACCTCTTCGACCGCGCCGTGGACAAAAAACTTCCCCCGGAACGACAGGAGCAAGTGCGGAGGCAGCTCGTCCAGGCCATCAGGGAGGCGGTCGACGACCTGGCGGCCCACACGAACGACCCCAACCCGCTGGCCGGCGTGGCCTCCGATCACCAGACGCTGTTGCGCAACCTGTTAAGAGGGCACCTTGAGACGCTGGAAGTCTGCAATGACGCCCGCAACCTGATCCCCGCGGAGAGCCTCGACCACATTCAGGAGAGCATGGCCAAGGACTTCGAGGAGTTGCAACTGAAGAAGCTGATGAAGCAGGCGGACGTCCAGTCGCGAGACGAGCTGGACCGGAAGCTTCGCTCTTACGGCAGCTCGCTGGACCGCGAGAAGGAGTGGTTCATGCGTCGGGACATGGCCGGGCAATGGATGGGCCAGCAACTGAAATCGGACGAAGAAATCACCCATCAAGAACTGCTGGAATGGTACCAGGCCCACTTGCACACCTTCGACAAGCCCGCCCGTGCACGCTGGGAGGAATTGATGGTTCGCACCGACAAGTATCCCAACCGGGCGGCGGCCTACGCGGCCATCGCTCAGATGGGGAACCAGGTGGTGGTGGCCGGCCGGCCGCTGGCCGAAGTCGCCCGCGCCCAATCCGACGGCGCCACGGCCGCGGAGGGCGGGCTGCGCGACTGGACCACCAAGGGGAGCCTGGTTGCCGAGGAGCTTGATCGGGCCTTGTTCACGCAGCCTGTCGGCCAGCCCAGCCCCACCATCCTGGAGACCGCCAACGGCCTGCACATCATCCGCGTGCTGGAACGCCAGGAGGCCACGCGGACCTCGTTCCCCGAGGCCCAGGAGCAGATCCGCAAGCAGATCAAGCAGGAGCGGTCGGCGAAAAAAGCCCAGGAATACATGGCCAAGATGCAGCGGCTCTACCCCCCCTGGACGATCTTCGACGCCTACGCCGCGCCGCGGCTGGAAACCGCCCGCCACGACGAACCGCCGGGCAGCGAGCCGGACCGCCGCGAGTGAGCCGGCCCTTGCTGGCCGACCGACAGGCGGTATAATCGTCAGCATGGCGGAACTCGGCGTCAACATCGATCACGTCGCCACCTTGCGGCAGGCCCGGCGCGCCAACGAACCTGACCCCGTCTGGGCGGCCGTTTTGGCGGAGCTGGGCGGGGCCGACTGTATCACCTTGCACCTCCGCGAGGATCGCCGCCACATCCAAGAGCGCGACCTGCGGGTCCTCCGCGAAACGGTCGCCGTCAAGCTGAACCTGGAAATGGCCTGCGACCGGCAGGTCCTGGAAATCGCCTGCCAGGTCAAGCCGGACCAGGCGACACTGGTCCCGGAACGCCGCGAGGAACTGACCACGGAGGGCGGACTGGACGTGGCCGCCCACCGCGAGCGCGTCGCGCCGGTCGTCGCCCGGCTCCGCGAGGCCGGCATCGCGGTCAGCCTGTTTCTCGATCCCGATCCGCGGCAGATCGAAGCGGCGATTGCGCTGGGCGTCGAGGCCGTCGAGTTGCACACGGGCCAATATGCCCTAGGCCGCGGCGCGGCCGCCGCCAAGCAGCTCGAAGTGCTCAAGCGCTCCGGCCGGCAAGTGTCCGCCGCGGGGCTGGCCTTGCACGCGGGCCACGGCCTGACCTATCGGAACGTCCGCCCCGTGGCCTCGATCGAGGCCATGCACGAATTGAACATCGGCCACAGCATCATCGCGCGGGCGGTGATGGTTGGCCTGGAAACGGCCGTTCGCGAGATGAAGTGCCTGATCACCTGAAGGAGGTAGGAGCTAGAAGCTAGGAGTTAGAAGCTTCGATGCTCCACTGCCCCTGAATCCCAGCTTCTAACTTCTAACTCCTAACTCCTAACTCCTTTCATACGTGAACCCCATGCCCACCCGCAGTGAAGACTTTGCCGGCCTTGGCGTGGCCCTCATAACGCCCTTCCGCGACGGCCAGGTCGATCTGGAGGCCCTCGAGCGGAACGTGGAATTCCAAATCGCGGCGGGCACGACCTGCGTCTGCCCGGTGGGAACGACCGGCGAATGTCCCACGCTTTCGCATCCCGAGCACGAGCGGGTGATTTCCGCGGTGGTCGAGGCGGCCGCCGGGCGGATCAAGGTCATGGCCGGCACCGGCTCCAACAGCACGGAGGAGGCCCTGCGGCTGACCCGCTGGGCGGCCAAGAGCGGGGCAGACGCCGCCTTGGTCGTCGCCCCTTATTACAACAAGCCCACCCAGGAAGGCTTCTACCAGCACTTCAAGGTCCTGGCCCAGGCGGTGGAGATCCCCATCTGCGTCTACAACATTCCCGGCCGCACCGGCAAGAACATCGAGCCGGAGACGATCGCCCGCATGGCCGAGCTGCCCAACATCACCATGGTCAAAGAGGCCACCGGCTCGATGGACCAGGCATCGCAGATCCTGGCCGCCACCGATTTGACCGTGCTGAGCGGCGACGACAGCCTGACCTTGCCGCTGTTGGCGTTGGGAGGGCGGGGGGTGATCTCGGTGGTGGGCAATATCGTCCCCGGCGACGTGATCGCCATGATCCGCGCCTTCGAGCAAGGCGATCTGGCCGAGGCCCGCCGCTGGCACTATCGCCTCTTCCCTCTCTGCCGCGATATGCTCGGCCTGGCGAGCAATCCGATCCCAATCAAGGCGGCGATGCAGATGCTCGGCCACGACACGGGCGATCTGCGGATGCCCCTGACCCGGCTCACCGCGACGGAAGAGGCGAAGCTCCGCAAGACGCTGGCTGCCTACGGACTGCTGTAGGAAAAGGGGAAGTCCCCTTATCAAGGGACCCTTTTGGGGCATTGTACCGGCCGCGAATATCGGATATATTATTACACTAGTGCCTGAAGTTCGTGGGGGTTGCGGTCCGTCGGGCCGTATTCATCTGGTCCAGGAATTTCGCCATGGCTGACGCCTGTTCTAGAATTGTCCGGCGGGGGCATGGAAAGCCGGTCCGGCCACGATTCTCAAGCCACGGAGGCGATCGCGGGTTCACGTTGGTCGAGTTGCTGGTGGTGATCTCGATCATCGGCATCCTCGTCGGGCTGCTGTTGCCCGCGGTGCAATCCGTGCGGGAATCCGCGCGCCGCACCACCTGCGCGAACAACCTCCATCAGATGTCCCTGGCGTGTGTCGCCCACCAGTCGGCCGTGGGTTTCTTTCCCACGGGGGGCTGGTTCTATCGCTGGGCGGGCGATCCGAACCAGGGCTTCACGAAAATTCAACCCGGCGGCTGGTGCTACAACATCTTGCCCTGGATCGAACAGCAGCCCCTGCACGACCTGGGCAAGGGCATGGGCTTGGGCCCGCCCCCCCAGTACGCCACCGATACCAGCGGCGCCAACGGGCAGCGGATGTCGCTGGGGGCCCAAATGGCCGCCACGCCGGTGCAGGTCTTTGTTTGCCCCTCGCGTCGCAAAGCGGTCGCCTTCCCGTACATGGACTACCAGAGTTGGTGTTTCTACAACATCAGTATGACCACGTCGAGTCCGATTGCCCGCACCGACTACGCCTCCAACGGCGGGGATTACCAATCCGACGTTGCCGGTTGGGGGCCGGATCCGGGGTGGGGCACCCCTCCAAATCCATACTACGAGGGCCAAGACATCGCCGGTTACAACGGGCCAGGTCCCGGCGGGAGTTATCCCGGCGGTATCTCCGGCGCCCCGAACCCCAGCAACCCCAGCGGGGTGGAAACGGGCGTGATTTACCGCCGCAGCATGATCCAGTCCGGCAACCTTCTGCACGGCGCGAGTAATACCTATTTGATCGGGGAAAAGTTCCTCGATTCCGCTTTCTATTATTCCAACCAGTTCCAAGGCGACGAAACAGGCTGGGCCGGCGGCTTCAGCAGCGACGATACCCGCTGGACAGGCTTCAATTGCTACTCCGTCACCACCGCCCCCGACCGTTCCAGCAATGGCCCGAACTATTCCAACGCGCTCATGACGGTGCCCCGCAAGGACTGCACGTTGGGGTATAAGGTGGACACGGCTACCGGCGGGGGCGCGAACAACTGGACTGCCTTCGGCAGCGCCCATCCCTCCACCTTCGGCATGGCCATGTGCGACGGCTCCGTGCACCAGGTGTCCTATTCCATCGACCCCGAGGTCCATCGCGTCCAGGGGAATCGCCTCGACCAGACCCCGGTCGATTTCAGCGTGATCCACTAATCCCGCTTCTCTTTCGCCGTCTTTTCCTTTTTCGCCTCCGGCGGGCCAAAGAGCTTCTTCAACTCCTTGCCGAGTTGCTCGCCGCGGGCGTTGACCGAGATCACCTTGCCGTCGGCGCCCACCAGGATCACCGTGGGGATGCCGAAGACGCCGTAATAGGTGCTCATCGACTTGGCGGCGTCCGCCCCCTCGGGGCTGTCGTGCAGCACGGTCCAAGGATGCTTGTGCTCTTCGAGGAATTTGTCCAGGGCCTTGCGGTCGCGATCGACGCTGACACCCACGACATCGAAGCCGCGGCGATGGTAGGCCTCGTAGTTCTTTTCGATGTTGGCGAGTTCCGCGCGGCACGGCCCGCACCACGTGGCCCAGAAGTCCACCAGCACGACCTTGCCCTTGTAGCGGTCCCAATGAAACTTCTCGCCCTCCACAGTGGTCCCTTCCAGGAGGAACTTCTTGCCGACCAGGGCGAGCCTGCGGGCGGCGCCCTCCAGGAGCAGGCCGCGGCCGGCGATCTCCTCGTCCTTGCTCTGGGCCAGCAGCTTGCCGAAGTCCCTGTAGGTCTCGATTGCCAGGTCGTTGTAGCTGGCCATCTCCGGCAGCGTGGCCGCGCCGACGGCCAGCGCAACGGTCTGCTCATCGAGGTCGTCGGCGGAGACTGCCCGCACGAACTCCTTCACCTCGCCCAACAGCCTGGCCATGGTCTTGCGGCCGGCCCCGGCGGCGCGGTGCAGCCGACTGCCCAACTGGGCCAAATGGACGAAGCGCACCAACTCCTTGTCGTCGACGCCCATCTTCTCCACTTCGGCCGGATACGCGTCCAATTTCCGCGTGGCCTCCGCGTCGCCGACGCGGTCGAGCAACTGCAAGGCGATCAACTTGAAGTTCACGCCCGCCTTCCTTTGCTCGGCGTTGGGTTTGGCGGCGAGGATCTTGTCGGCGGCCTCCAGCAGCGCGTGGAGCCGCTTTCGTTGGAATTCTTCCTTCGCCTCCGCCGTTTCGCTGCTGGGGCGCTGGTTGGCCAGCCGCTTGATGTACTTGATCAGGTCTTCCGGCGTGCCGTCGGGCACGACGAAGGGATCGGCGGCCCTTGGCGCGTCCTTCTCGCCGGCGGCCGCGTCGTCCTCGAGCGACGGTGTTTCCTTGTCCTTCGCCTTGCCTTTGCCATCCGCGGCCGCGGCGGCTGGTCTTCCCTGCTCCTTCTCTGGCGCACTCTGCTGCGCGTCGGCCGCCGGCGGCGCCGGCAGCAGCGTCAAGACCGCGGCCACGACTGCAATCCACAAGGGGCGATTCTTTAAGGGGAAGACCATGGAGGCGTCGCTCTATTGTTGAAAAACCGCTTTGATGTCCGGGTGCAGGGCCGGATAGGAGTCGATGATGTCCGCCCGCTGCTGGTCCAGCGCCTTCTGCCGCTTCTCGAACTCGCTCATGCCGTAGAGCTTGGCGGGGTGGAAGAGGATCGAGTCGACGGAACGGACCGCGCGGGGGACCAACAGCCCGGTGCCTTCCGAGGGCATCCAGTCTTCCAGGCCGCCGCGGAGCACCGAGTCGAGGATCCCCATCGTGTCGCCGAGATTGATGTCGCGGAAGTGCTCGCCTTCGCCGACCCAGCCGGTATTGAGGAGATAGCAGCGAATGTGGCCGTTGCCCTTGAGGATGTCGTAGAAGAGGTTGGCGTGCTCGCTGCGGTCGCCGGCGAGGAAGGGGTCGTAGAAGAACTCGTTCTTGAGCTTGCCGGCCTGGGTGGGATCGCCGGCGGAGGACTCCTGTGATTGGCCCAGGACCATGAAGGCCGCCGCCTGCTCGTGGCTCAGCCTAGCCAGGGCGGGGATGAGGCTGCCGCGGGTGATGATGAAGAGGTTGTGGATTTGCGGGGCGTTGATCTCGTCGCCGGCGTGCATGAAATCGCGCCTCTCGACGATCGCCCGGCCGTTGCTGGTCAGCTCCATGTTGTAGAAATCGAAGGCCCCGTCGGCCTCGACGTAGACGTTCTCCAGGAAGGTCTCGCGCTTCAGGCAGGCGTAGTAGGCCTCGGCCTGCTCGCCGGGATTCAGGCCGTCGGTCTTGATGAACAGCCCGCCCGCCTCGAAGCCGTGGAAGGTGCCGTCGCGGGAAAGCGTGCCGCCGTCGTCCTGGATGAGCCAGGAGCGCTCGCGGCCCTTGCGGGCCAGCATCTTGCAGGTCGTGCTGGTCTTGCCGTTGGCGCTCAGCGCAACGAACAGCGAGTAGCTGGTCATGTAGGGACCGTGCGAGGTCTCCAGCGTGTCCTTGCGGCAGCCCGAGTGCAGGAAGATGCCGTTGCCCTTGAGCTTCGCCCGGAAGTCCTCGCCGGCGAACACGCCCTTCTTCCATTCGCCGAAGTAGTTGGTGTTGCGGGCGAACTTGACCATGTGGCCGTCGGGGGCGTGGGCCAGGCGGATGGTGATGTCCTTCTTGGGCAGATCCTTCGCCTTGTTCTGCTCGTATTGCTCGTCGAAGAAGAGCACGACCTGGTAGGTGGGATTGTCGGTCACGGTGGGCTTGAAGAGTTTCGAGCCGCCATAGGCGATATGGGCCACAGAGCGCGGCACGATCAGCCGGGCGGTAATCCCCTCGCTGCCGTCGCCCACCTCGACCTCGATGCTCACCAGCGCCTCCTTGGCCAGCCGCGTCTTGGCCTGGGCGAGCAACTGCCGCTCGGCGTCGCCGAAGGAGGCGTCGATGTTGTTCTTGGTCATCATGGCGGCGCGGGACTTGGGCTCCGACTCGATCACCAGGTTGCGGTACTTGCTCTGGACCACGCCCGACTCTTCCATGGCCAGGGACCGCAGCCGCCCGTTGTCCGGATTGCGGATCAGCCGGCCTTGGCGTTCCGCCGCGTCAAAAATTTCCTTGGCCGTCTGACGAAATTCAGCATACATGGCAAACCATTCTCCACGGTGACAGCGGGGGCAGGAGTCGCCCCACCCAAAAATCGCCAAACGCTTAAGTATCGCCCGGCGGAGCCGGGAAATCAAGGCCCGCCCCGCCCCCCCGCTTCGCCCCCCCTTGCCCGCCGCAAACCCCGATTCGACGGTTTACAGATTACCCCCCGGCGCGGTATACTTCGGGTAGCGGGCCGGGAATTGCGGCCAGCCCCGGCGGCGTGGCGACGCCCGCAAACCGCGTGCACGAGAAGAGCTTCCCCATGCCACTGCACTTCCCGCGAGGATGGCGGCGCCGATTGCCTTGGGCGCTGTGGTGTCTGATCGCGATGGGCTGCTCCTCCTCGGCGCCCGTCAAGGTGGAAACCCCGCGCATCCCCGCCGCGGACAATCTGAAGAAGATCCTCGCGGCCTATGGACAGTTCTGCGCGACGGAGCAGAAACCCCCCGAGAGTGCGGAGGACTTGAAGCCGGCGCTGGCCAAATTGGGAAACCCCGACGAGCTGTTGCGATCGCCGCGCGACGGGCAGCCGTTTGTGATCTGCTGGGGCGTGGACCTGATGAGGCCGGTCGATTGGGCCAAGTCGACGCCCGTGCTGGCCTACGAGAAACAGGGGGTCGATGGCCGGCGCTATGTCGTGACGACGCGGCGGAATGTCGAGTTGATGCAGGACCAGGAGTTTCGCCAGGCCAGTTTTCCTCCAGGGCATACCCCCAGTTTTTGATCGAGGTGCATCATGCGAACCCTTTTCCTTGGCAACGGAAGCTATGGGACCGAAGGGGACAGGCACATTTTTCGGCCCCGACCAACCTCCGCTTGGTGCCCGGCCCGAAAAATGAGCCATTCCCCGGCCCGCCCCCGTGGGGCCTTCACGCTCGTCGAACTCCTGGTGGTCATCACGATCATCGGCATCCTGGTGGGGCTGCTTTTGCCGGCGGTGCAGTCGGCGCGAGAAACGGCGCGGCTTGCCCAGTGCGGCAATAATCTCAAACAGATCGGCGTGGGTTTCTTGGGCCACGTCACGGCGACGGGGGCGTTCCCCAACGGAGGCGCACGCTATGATTGGTCGGCATGGGGGGATGGCCGGGCCTGGGCCAACTGCACCCCCTCTTCCCCCAATTCCGCCCACATTACCCCGGCACAGTTCGACAAGCAGGACTGGTCCTGGGGCTATCAAATCCTGCCGTACATCGAGGAGAAGCCGCTCTGGCTGACCCAGGACGACCCGACGGTGAGGGCCACGCCGACAGCCATCTACTTTTGCCCGACCCGGCGGCAACCCGTTGTGCGGAGCGAAACGACCAGCAACTGGGGGCCATGGCGTGCCATGATCGACTACGCCGGCAACGCGGGGACCACTTGCTCCGGCGGCGACGGCGGCGGCTGTTACGGCGACGGCACCGTGGACGGCATCGTGGTCATGCAAGGCACCCTTAACGGCGGCAGCAGTTACATCGTTACCCCGGCCAGCGTGACCGACGGGACTTCCAACACGCTCATGGTGGGAGAGAAGCGGATGAACGCCCTCTACTACTTCGTCGCCCCCCAAGGGGCCGGCGAGCCGGACGACGACTCCGGTTACGTCGGTGGTTTCCAGGACGACGTGATCCGCTTTGGCGCCCTGGGTGGCGCAACCACCAGCGTGGCGGCCCTCCCAAGTTATTGGCAGTTCCCGCCGCAGCGCGACTTTTCCGGTGCTGGGAGCGCCCCAATGGCGCCGGGTGGCCAGGAGCGGCAATACGCCTACCAGTTCGGTTCCGCCCACGCGGCAGGCGCGCAATTCGTCTTTTGCGACGGCTCGGTGCATCGCATCAGCTACTCGGTCGATCCCGAGGTCTTCCGGCGGCTGAGTTCGCGCAACGACGGCTTGACGATCAGCGCCGGCAGCTTTTAGGCGCCTGTGGGGAATTGCAGCGTGCCACGGCTGTGTCAGCCGTGCGGTTGCGCCGTGGCTGCCGGCTACCGCCCCTCCGGGGCCCGTGCCGTTTCGTCCTTCACCTTCAACTTGATCTCGTCGGAATTGGCCTTCAGCTCGGGGGCATACATCGCCCAGGCCCGCGTGGGCAAGGCGCTGAAGCGGCCGGGGACCTCCGCCCGCATGCGGTAGCACACGCTGTGCTTGCCGCGGGCCAGGGTACGGGCGAAGAAGACCACGCGGTTGTCGCGGAATTCCACGTACGCCCCCAGGTCGTTGCCCGTGTAGCCGCTCCGCAAGTCCACCGGCTCGAAGCCGGCCGGCTTCATGTCCTCGAAGACCAGGTACTCGTAGTCGTTTTTGCTCTGGATCTCCAGTTCGACCTCGACCAGGTCGCCGCTCTTGAGCGTGGCGAGGTTTTCCAGTTCCTCGCGCCGATACTTCTGGACCTTCTGGTCGACCACCTGGCCGCGCGAGCCGGCCGCGTGGATCGACTTGTCGGCCTCGATGAGCTTGTAGTACTTCCGCCCGACCTTGATCTCCAGGCCGGCCTTGGTGATGAAGTCCTCCAGGGTGAAGTTCGTCAGGTAGCCGTTGTAGTAGAGCGGTCCGGTCCCCTGTTTGACGAGCTTCACCTCGTGTTTGCCCGTCGCGACCGCCTCGCCCTCCAGCACGAACTTGTTGTCGAACTGGAAGAGCGTCTGGGGGGTGATCTCGACCGCCTGTTGCAGCTTGCCGTCCCAGAAGACCTGGACGGTCATCTCGGGACGCTGCTCGCCGCTGGCGCGGACGAAGTCGGCCATCGCCTCCACCACGATCGCCGTGTCGCGGGTCGAGGTCCAGTAAGTGGCGTTCTTGCGGTTGTTCAGCAGGTACTTGACCAGCCGCGGGGCCAGCTCGCCCTTGGGATCGGTCCGCGCCAACAGCTTCAAGTAATAGGCCTCGGCCTCGTACTCGCTGCCGTACCAATACCACCAGTAGCCGCCGGGCAGGTTGAGCCAGGCCGTCTGGTCCTCGTCATCCTGCTGGACATATTGGCTGATGTTGCGGAGGATCATGGCGAGCTTCTCCTTCTCGCCCTGCTTCTCCAGCGCGATGCCGAACATGGCCTTGGCGTAGACGGCGATCTCGGTGCGGTCGCGATAAAGGAAATCGCGCATCTCGGCGTTTTTCACGCCCGCGTCGACCAGCACCATGTAGACGAAGGCGTCCAGCTCGTCGGCGTGCGGCTTGGCGGGCAATCCCGGCTGCTTCTCCCGCAGCGACCAGTTCTTGATCCACTGGATCTGCTCGTCCTGGTAGCGCCGCAGCCACGCGATGCCGCGATCGAGCGTGCCGGGCACGATGGCCACGTCGTTCTGCCGGGCCTGTTGCAGGCCGTGGACCACCAGGGCCGTGGTGTGCGGCCAGGACTGCTCGCCCCAACCGGAGAACCACCCCCAGCCGCCGTCGGAAAGCTGCATCTCGGTCAGCCGCTCGACCCCGTCCTTGACCATCTTGCGGACTTCGTCCTCGTCGAAAACCGGATTGCGCCCGTAACGCTTCCACTGCTTGGCACGCTCGGTGTCCTCGCCGATTTCCTGGGCGTTGAGGTTGGTCCGCTTCTTGCGGATCTGCTCCAGATTCAGGTGCATCTCCAAGAGGACCTTCTGCGTGATGACCGTGGGCAGGAAACGGTTGAGCGTCTGCTCCGTGCAGCCGTAGGGATAATCGACCAGGTAGGGTAGGGCGTCGACCATGGCCCCGGCCAGCGTGGGCGAATAGCGGACCTCGATCCGCGATTGCTGCGGCCGCCGGGCCTCGGGCACGCTCACACCGAACTGGCCCGTGGTGTCCTTGGGCCGGATCACGCCGGACCAGGCATCCATCTTCAACATGCCGTGGATATAGCAGGGGAACCGCTGCTCCATGGCGTCGGATTCTTCGTCCGTCAGCGCCTTCATGCGGATGACGGCCTCGCCCTCGTCGAGCACTTTGACGCGCCAATCGACGCGGACCTCGCCCTGCGGGGCGATCTCGACCGTCCGTGTCAACTCGTCCAGCGGCTGGAGCGTCTTGCCGCCCAGTTCCATCGCCACCTGGACCGATTTCTTCGTCTTGAGGAAGTTATGCACGATAGCCGACAGGACCACTTCGTCGGTCTGGACGAAGAACCGCGGGGCCTCCAGGCGGACGATCAGGTCCTTGCGGGTAATGACGTCGGTCTGGCCCTGGCCCACCTTGGTGCCGTGGCCCATGCCCCAGACCTTGATCCGCCAGGTGGTGAGGTTCTCGGGCATGTCGAGGGCCACTTCGGCGGTGCCGTTGCTCTCGGTGGTGAGGTTGCCGACCCAGAGGGCGGTGTCGGCGAACTTGGTCCGCAGCGTCGGCTGGACCAGCGGGCCGCCAGCACCGTGGCCGGGCTGGCCGCCAGCCGCGGCGCGATTCATCACGCGGCCCATCGCCTGCGGCGCCGTCGGCATGGGCTTCGCCTCCGCCTTCTTTTCAAGCCTATCAAGGGCCATACCGTCCGCTGAAAACGCCGCGCCCGCGGCGCGGCGGGCGCCGTACCCTACGCCGCCGGCACCGTTGAGGTCCAGGATGCCCTCTCCGTCCTCTTGCTCCATCGCTTTATCCTTCGAATACTCCTCCGCCACGCTGCGGCCGAAGATGCCCAGGTCGCCCATGCCGATCGTGTTCGGAGAAATGAGGTTATTGAACGTCCGGCCGAGGTTGGACTCCGTGTTGGGGGAGTGGTGCCGCTGCCACTTCCAGAAGAATTCTTTGATCTCCGGCACATTCGACCCGCCGGAGATGTACTCGACCGACTTGTCATAGATCGCCACCACCGTCGAGCCCACAAAGGGCTTGCCCTGGGCATCGGTCAGCTTGATCTTCACCTTGGCCTTCTGGCCCGGCCGGTAGGTCGCCGCCGAAGGGATCACCTCGATGTCCAGCACCCGTTTCTCGGGCGGGACGGTGATCTGCCGGACCTCGGTGTAGACGCGGCCGTCGGCCACGGCCACCGCCTCGACGAAGAAGTTGGGCATGTCCTTCTTCGTCACCTCGACCTCCGCCACCGCGCTCTTGCCGTCCATGCGGATGACCCGCGGCGGCAGATAGACGCCGTTGGCCGGCCGGGCGAACAACAGCACCGTGCTGCCGGCCCGATCGGTGTTGATCTGCAGCTTCACCTTCTCGCCCGGCGCATAGTCGGCCTTCTCGGGAACCAGTTCCAGGTGGTTGAAGCGGAACTGCGAGCTGTCAAAACCCTCGCCGATGACGGTGAACAGGTAGCCGCCCTCGATGGTGTGGTTCTTGCCGTCGGTCAGCTTGTAGGAGAGGCGATATTGCCCGGCCTGCGAGGCCGTCAGTTGCTGCTGGGCCTGGCCCTCCGCGTCGGTCGGGAGCACCCAGGTCGGCGCCCAGGGCGTCTCCACCGGCTCGAGGTTGCCGCTCTTGTCCTTCCGATAGGTGATCCGCAGCAGCGTGAGCATTCCCTTGCCCTCGACCGGCTTGTTGTCCAACGTATGGGCGTTGAAGGAGGCATGGATGGTGTCGCCGACGCGATAATAGCCGCGGTTGACCCAGGCGTAGACCTTGAACGGCTTTCGCGCCACCAGCACCGTGCCCTCGCCGACGATGGTCCGCCGCGACGCGTCGACCACCTCGGCCGTGATCGTGTAGCGGTGGTCCTGGTCGGGATGGATCGCCTTGGCCACTTCCGTGTCGATCTCGACCTTCACCTTGCCGTCGGAGCCGATCTCCATTTCCCGCTCGGCCACCAACTCGGGCGGCTGCTGGGCATGAGGCCACCAGAACGGAATCGGCCGGCAGCAACCGCACCAATGGCTCCAGCCCGGATACCAGGGGCAGTCGTAGGCAAACCACCAATAGCCGGGGCCGTAGAGCCAGTCCCAGCGCCAGCACGGATACCAGGGCTCCGTTTGACTGCTCCGCATGATCTTGTACTTCACCTTGGCGTGAGTGACCGGCGAGCCGAAGTAATACTTGGCCTCGATGGTGGCCGTGATCTTTTCGCCCAGCATCACCGGCTCTTTCGGGGCCTCGACGTTCACCTCGAACTCGGGCTTCTTGTATTCCTCGACGCGGAAGCTGCCGCCGCCCAGGTAATTATTGCCCTGCTTGACCATCATGCCGTATTCGCCCAGCGTGGCGTCGGCCGGCAGCTTGTAATGGCCCTCCAGCCCGCCGTAGGCGTCGGCCTTCTGCTCCACGGAGACAACCTTCTCCCCCTTGGGATTGTGAATCTCGATGGTGAACGACTGGCCGGCGAAGGCCGAGGTATCCGCCTGGTCGTACTGGGCGTGCTCGACCCAGAACTTGTACTCCACCGTCTGCCCGGGACGGTAGACCGGCCGATCGGTGATCGGAAACACTTTGGTCGCGTTGTAGTCGGCATCGTACCAACTCCCATACCAAACGCCGTTGAAGCCCAGGTAGCCGAAGCGGCCCTCCTTCGTCCGGGCGATGACCAGCCACTGCCAGGGGTAAGTGGGCTGCCGCTGCGGATCGGTCAGCACCTGGCCGTCGGCGTCGGCGTACTCGGCGAATTGCTTCGTTTCAATGTCAATATGGTTCGGCTGACGCCACTGCTGCTGCCAACCGAAGAACTCGACCTCGGCCTTGGCGACCGGCGTGCCCGCGGCGGCGTCAGCGATGTAATAGTAGTTCTTCCCCTGCATCGGCTTGCGGACGATCGCCGTGTCGTTGAGCCAGATGACGATGCACGAGGCGTTGCCGCGGTTCATCTTCGCGGTCAACAGGTAGGCCCCGGCCTTTTGCAGCGGCGTGGCCACGGTGATCCGCTGGTCGAAGTGCGCCGGCCGCGGTTTCAAGGGCAGTTTCCACTGGGCCACCTGCTGGCCGAGATACTCCTTCTGATTCTCCGTCACCAGGCGGAAGCCGATGTCGCCGAGGTTGATCTTCCGCCAATCCAGTTGATTGGGATGGGCCTTGATGTACGCCTTCACGTCGTCGAGGAGCTTTTCGACCTTGATTTCCTGGGCGGTGAAATCGACCTGGTCGCCGTTGCGGAAGCGATACTCGACCGTGGCCCCCTGGCCGGCCGGCTGCGTCATGACCGGCTCGAAGCGGCCCCAGTTGCCCTCGATCTGCTCCAAGCGGTACTTCCAGGTACCGGCAATGTCCGTCCTCGCCCGTTCGTCGTTGGGATATTCCTTTAGCGCCCGGCGCAAGTAGTCGGCCGCCTTGGGATACTGCCGCCGGTTCTCAAACTCCCTGGCCAGATGGTCCAGCGCATCGGCGCCGCAGCCGGTCTTCGGATCGTCGGCCACCTGCTGGTAAATCCTGATGTAGTTGAACTCGTCCGGGAGCTTGAACCGCTTCACGCCCGTGGCCAGCCGGGCAATCGTCTCGTCCTCGCCCAGGGTATTCAGCGCGTAGGTCCCGCTGGTGTCCTCCTTGCTGTCGTCGCTGGCCATGCGGCCGAATCGCCAGCCGAACTCCGCCATCGTCTGCACGCCGAACTGCTGCTGGAGGAAATCGGCGAACTTCATCCGCACCTCGTTGGTCCGCTGGGCGTCGAACTCGACCGCCTGCTGGAGACACCATCGCCAGCGCTGGCCGTCGTTCTGGGCCTGGTCCCAGTCCTTGGGGACGCTGTAGAAGACGGGCTTGCCGTCCGTATCGACCGGGGCCCCCTGGACCTGCCCGCCGCGGAATCCCCAACCCCGCCCCCAGCCCCAGCCCTCTTCATAATCGGGCAGCACGCCCAGGTCGGTCTTGTATTGCAGCCGCCACGACTCCTGGAAGCCGCGATTGTTCAAGAGCATGTCGGCCAAGGCCCGCAGGAAACCGGAAACCTTGCGATGCTCGTCGTCGTTGCGGGCGTTGGGCATGGCCTGCGTCATCAATTGCAACGCCCGGACGCGGTCGCGGGCCGCCGCATTGACCCAGCGCCCGTCGCCGCCGCGGTGCGGGCCGCGAGAGAATTTGCCCGCCACGATGACGCCCTGCTTCGGCACTTGCATGTATTGCTGAGCGATGTCCCAGAGGAATAGCCACTTTCGGGGGGCATCCTGCTGGGCCTTGACGGCCGCTTCCAGCAACTCGTCGATCTCGTTGGTGCGATTGAGCCGCTCCAGGCAGGTGACTGCCCGAGAGAGGTCCTCACCCACCGGCTGGCCCGGCGCGAGGATGATTTTTCGCAGGCCATCGTAGGCGTCCTTGAAGTTCCCCTGGTCCATTGTCTTGTACAAGCCGTCCCGCGGGGCTTGGCTGGCCTGGCCGTCTGGAATGGGGTCCGCCGCCAAGACCGTACCCCCCAGCAACAGGCCGCCGAGGGCCAAGAAAATCATCCCCACAGTCGTCTTCATCGTGCAATCTCCTCGAAAATTGGCATCGCTACCGTCTTCCCCCGCCCCAAACGCAGTTAGAGACGCCCAGCAACGGGCGTTAGTTCCCGCAACCGGGAGATAACGTAATCTTACCCCTTGTGCCACGGCTGACACAGCCGTGGCAGCGGTGTAAAATAGATGCGTCCAAAACCAGGATGATGAGGATCGTCGTGGCCAACACCATGGATCCAATGCGAACACGGCCCTCTGGTCCGGCCGAGGCCGACACTGGCTGGCGAGGCTGGCTGATCACCGCCCTATTGGTGTTTATTGGCGTATCCCTCGCGGGAGTGGTGGCGGCCGTGCTCAACCCTCGTCCGCAACGACCGTCGGCCGAGGCCGAAGTCGCAAAGGAAGCGGTTCAATCGCCAGCGCCCAAGGCCCAGCGGCCGAAACCCGCGGGCGTGGACGCCGCACCGTCCCAAGCCCACCGGCTGCGCCCGGTGGGAACCCAGCCCGCGGAAGCGAACGCGGCGGAAAAAGTTCCTCCCGCTGCCCCGATCCGCCCCGCGCAGCCGGCGGGCGTGGACGGCGTGCCCCCCGACGCCCACGGGCCCAAGCCCGCGGAAACCCACCCGGTGGACAAAGTTCTCCCCGCTGCCCCGACCCGCCCCGCGCAGGCGGCGGAGGCGGCGGCCAACGTTGCCCCCGCCGACGCCAAGCAGAAGCAAGAGCCGAAGCCCGCGGCGCCGCCGGAAGATGCTGCCAAGCGGGCGGCCTACGCCAAGGCGGTCGCGCAGACGCGGCTGGCCTTCTGGCAACGCGACATGGCCGCCGCCCATAAGCACCTGAAAATGGCGCGGAAGAACGCGCAAAGTCCCGCCGACGACGCCGAATCGGAACGACTGGAAACGATCGCCGATCATTTGGACCAGTTCTGGAACGCGCTGCGCGATGAGGTGGCCAAGTTGACCCCCGGCGACGAGCTGGAGATCAAGGGCAACCGCGTGGCGATCGTCGAGGCCAGCCGCAACGAGTTGCTGATCCACATCTTCGGCCGGCAGCAGCGCTACCGCATCGAGGCCCTGCCGGTCGCCGTGATCCGCACGCTGGTCAACCGCTCGTTTTCGCACACCCCCGGCTCGAAAGTCGTCTTGGGGACGTTCTTGGCGATGGACAAGGAAGGGGACCGCGCGCGGGCCCGCCTGCTCTGGGAGGATGCGGCCAAGCAGGGGGAATCGCTGGGCCACGACCTGTTGCCCGAGCTGGACGTCCCGCCGCCGGCGGGCCGGGTCGGAAACAAGTAGGTTATGCGTGCGCATAACGGACCACGGCGCCCACGCCCCACGGCCGCCAAACAGTTTCGGAGCAGTTTCCCACGTTTCAGCAGTGGCTTGCCCAGCGTAGCTCGCGCCGGCGAGGCAGCCGTGAAATGCAGGTTGCATAACCTACGGCTTTTCGTCCCCTTCAAAAATGGTCAGGTTCTTCGCCTCCTTCAGACGCGATTTGATGTCTGCTCCGCTGAGGTCCCCCTCGACGGCAGTGAAACCCTCGCGCGTGACGAAGAAGCATCGCTTCGGCACACATTGCACAAAAAGGGTGCAGCCGCCCTGCACGTCCACCGCCACCTTGTCGTGGTCCGCTCGCAGAAAGGCAGTGCCCCGCTCGCCGATCACCAACCCGGAACCGCCGTGGCCGAGGTAGGCCCAGCGTCCGCGGCGAATCGCGGCATCCAGGGTGATCGGCTTGCCGGCAATCCGGTCGGACTCGCCAAGCAGCCTGTCTATTTGCCTGATGCCATCGCGAGCCCGCCTCTTCATACCATCTCTTATCAGCGCATCGGCTACGGTCTGCTGCTCCTCCATCGTCCGCTGTCCGGCCGCCCGCCATGCGAGGTAGCTGAGCGGGAATAACGTCATTAGAAAGCCCAGCAGCAGACCCATGCCGACGGCCCGAAGTCTGCGCCCCTCCGTCCCACGCATGGCGAAATAGAACCAGGCCAAGCTCAGAACCGCAATACCGCTGAGGAGCGGAACCTCGTCGCGCAGGGCGCGGCTCAGCAAAAAGGCAAACAGCACCACGAGGGCCGCGGCGGCGAAGGAGGCGCCGAATGCGCGGGCACCGAACAAGTAAAGAACCGCGCCCCCGATAGCAAGGAGAATGGCCACCAGGCTCGCCAAAACTGCCTCCGGCCCGCCGACACATTTTGCCACCGCGAAAACCACCGCCGCGGCGGTGACGGCCGCCAGCAGCGTACGGAGGCTGAACTGCGATGGGTTTCGCTGCATTCCGCCACCCCCGACCCGCCCTACAATTATCCCGTTTCCAACCGGACCTTCAGGCCGTAGATGTCCTCGAAGAGGTCTCCCTTGTTGGCCACCGCCCGGTCTTCCAAGAGCACGTCGGCCACGCCGGAGATGGAGATCACCAGGTCGTCGCCCTGGCGGTCGAAGCGGAGTTGGCCGGCCTGGCGGACGTGGCCGCGGGCCAAGGCGTCGGCCACCCGCAAGATCGCCGCCAGCTTGTTCACCGTCACCCGCGTCTCGCGGGGCAGCGCCATGTACTCGGCGTGCGAGGGCTTCGGCCCGCTGCGGCGATGGTAGCGGGCCACCTGGGCCACGACCGCGATCTCGTCGCGGTTGAGCCCGAAAATCTCGGAATTGGCGATCAGGTAGCCGCTGTGCTTGTGGTGGCTGCGGCTGCTGACGAAGCCGCCCACCTCGTGCAGCAGCCCGGCCACTTCCAGCAACAAGCGATACCGCGGCCCCAGGCCGTGCTCGGCGTGCAACTCGTCGAAGAGCCGGACGGACACGTCGGCCACGGTCCGCGCGTGGGTCATGTCCACGCGATATTTCCGCGCCACGGCCATGGCCGAGTGGATCACGCCTTCCAGCAGGGCCTGGTCTTCCTGGCCGGTCACGGCGCGGGCCAGCTCCAGCAGCAGCCCGTCGCGCATCGACACGTGGGAGACGATCATCTGCGTGGCCTGCGTCAGCCGCAACAGATTCTGGTAGACCAAGAGGGCCGGGTTGAGGGTTTCGGCCTCGGCGAACGGCATTCCATAGCGCTTCGACAGTTCCTCGGCCGTGTGCCGCCCGCAGCGCTCCACCAACTTGTCCAAGTCCGCCGGATCGACGATCACCAGGTCTTCGCTGTCGGTGGGGCGGCCGATTTGCCGGGCGGCGAAGCGGGCATCGCCCCCCACGGCGATGAAGGAACGCACCTTCCGCAGCGGCAGCGAATTCTGCGCCGCGGCCAGCGCGTTGGCAATGTGGTAGCCCAAGAGCTCCGCCGACCGCTGCGGCGAGTCCTTGCTCGTGGAGAGCATCTCCTGCAGACGGATCGAGCCCAGCCGCAGGCTCTGCGAAGTGACGATCTTGCCGTCCTGAAGCAGCGTCAACAGCGTGCTGCCGCCGCCCACGTCGGCGATGACGGCCTCGTCCTGGTTCACCCCCAGGGCGTCGCCCACCGCCTGGCAGACGGCCGAGACCGTCAGCCGGCTCTCCTCGGAGGTGCCGATCACCTCGACGTGCAGGCCGGTGGCCATGAAGATGCGGTCGAGGAAGGTGTCGGCGTTGCCGGCTTCGCGGGCCGCGCTGGTGGCCACCGC
>JBKQVT010000103.1:0-8351 GCA_052139835.1 Thermoguttaceae bacterium | reverse complement strand
CGTGTCTCAGCCCGAAATTGTCAATCAAAAAAACCGTGGGCGGCAACGGATTTCAGAAAATAGTACAACCTGTCCGGTTTCGTTACGGTGGACGAATCGGCGGCCGCCGGGGTGAAATTCGTCCACTGAATAGACGTTCACCTGTCCCAGAATCCGGCTAGAATGCCCCCATGGACCCCACCGTTTCGACCGATCACCGCGAGCGCCGGGAGCTGATCCGCTGCCAGGCGACGGATTGCCAGGTCGGCACGCGCTGCGTTGTGGTCCCTCATAGAGGCCCCGACGGGGTGGTCTACGCCCGGCTGTTGGCGATCGATGCCGCGGCCGGCGTCGAGCCGGGCGAGCCCCTGGTAGTCTGTCCGCGATGCCGGCGCCGCTATCCACGAATGACCATGGCCGACCTGGTCGACCGGTCCGCCGAGGATCATGGCCGCTGAGCGAAAAACGGTCCTCCAGAATCGCAGGCTGATCGGGGCCTCGGACGTGTCCTAACAGGTTCAAGCCGACCGCCCAGGGAGGGGCCATTCTGAGCGATTTCCCGGCGTCTATACAGCCGTTCACTAAGTGCTTGCCGGCCCCCAGTTTAGACAAGCCGGCTATGCTTTATTTCATGGTGGCAAGCCGGCGTAGGATGGCGGGAATGGGAAAGGTAGTCAGATTCTCAGTCCGAGAACGGGGGTTCGACTCCCCCAGGGGGTGCTTGGGTAGTACGGAGGAGTAAGTTGTCGGATTGGCAATCCGACAACATGGACCCCACGAGGCGGGATAAAAGGCCGGCCATGGCCGGCCAAGGCGGTCGAGAGTGGCCGAGCGGCGACGCCGGCCGGCGGAGGTACGCGGGAAATAAGTGGCACCCTCTAATGTGGGGCCCGCTCATTGGCGCCCGTCGCCCCCGTCGTTCAGACTTCTCGATCGACTTGGCCGGGCGGGGCCGGCAGAAACGGATGAGGGATAAGGGCCGAGAGATGGGCAGGGACGCCCGCAGTGTACTAAGTACAGGTGCGGAGCGAAACGATGGAATCAGGCGAGACGGTTCTGCGCGTCAGCGGGATCTTCTGGGGGGAAGGGGAGTTTCCGCAGACTGGCGGCGAGGTCCTCGTTGGAAAGCCCCGCCCGCCGCGCCGCGTAGGCCAGGGCCGAGAACTTCTCGACCGTCAGGCCCGTGGTCTGGGCCATGGAGATGTCCCGCATGGCCCAGACCACGGGCCTGTTCGCCGGCGGCGAGAGCTCAAGAGGGGCCGGCATTGGCCGGGTGAGTCGCATCGGGAGGATTGAGCCGGCGGCCATCAGGCCCAAGGCCGCCAAGAACCGGCGACGAACTATCGAGGTCGTGCCCATCTCCTTTTCCCTCATCTTCCTTTCCGCCGGCTTGCTTCGCGGCGGCGGGCGCGGCCCAGGGCGGCCATCGCGTCGCCGAGCTGGTCGCTGGTCAGCAGCAGGCCGGCCTGGTCGGAGTCCGGATCGCGGACCAGCAGCGTGATCCTGCATCGCCGCCCGAACATCGCCGCGATCGCGGCCAGCTTGCGGCGACATACCATGGCCCTTTCCGTCATGGGAAGCTCCCCAGTTCCATACATCATAACCACAAAGGGCGCCAAGAGCACCAAGAATTGCTTCGTGCCCTTGGTGCCCTTTGTGGTTGCCAATCCGTGGCCACCTCGGCCGGCCGGAAAAAATTTCCAAGAAAAACATCCGTACAGTATTCCACTCCTCCCGGCGTCGAGTTATAACTTGCTCCCGGCCGAGGAAGTGCGCCCCTGAACGGGGTTCTCGGCTGACGGCTAATGAGCTTCAGCGTCTCCATCGATCACCGGGCCTCTACCTGGTGGCAGTGCGGCCGTCGAAGCTGGCGGACTTGCGATCACGATGATCTGTCGACGGTCGGTAAGCGATTCGGCTTGAGACCCCGAACGGCTCATTGGCGCTGCTCCGCCCACCAGGTGGTTTTGTTTGGGCTTGTCCGCCCGGGCGGGTTCCTCCTTGTCCCGCCCGGGCGATGGCCCTTCGTCGCTTTGTGGAAAGGAGTTCCATGATGGGCGCGGCGCCACGCGATGCCCGGTCCCTCGGTTGCAGGCTCGGCAACATCCTTTCGCCGATCCGGGGCCTGTCCCGCGACGATCTGGATTGCATTTGCGCCCTGGTGGTGGATGGGCTTTCGATCCAGCGCCTGCAGCGGATCGTGGCCGAGGTCCGCCACCATGCCGACCCGAGACGCTCCTTCTTCAGGCGCCTGGGGCTGGAGTCGCTGCCGATCGCCATGACGGCTCGCCAGCCCCGCCTTTTTCGCCTCTTCCCCGTTCCCCTGACGCTCGCCGCGCCGGCCGAGGAGGAAAGCCCCGATACCTGGCTCGGCAGCGGCATCCTGCGGGAGATGTTCGACGGCACGGGCCTGGACGGCCCGTACGTCATCTTCGCCGACAAGGAATCGCGGATCCTCGTCACAGCCCCGGGGAACAACTGAGATGGCATTTCCCGCGAAATCGAAAATCGGCAACCACAAAGGACACGAAGGTCACAAAGAACTCCTTCGTGCTCTTCGTGCCCTTTGTGGTTCCCGATGTGGCCGCCGGATTATTCTTGACGTGGCGCCGGCGTGCGGCGCCATGGACCTTTTTTCCCGCACGGAGGACGCCGCTCGCACAACCCAGGAGTCCCACCATGCAGACTGAGCGCGTCAGTTCTTCACTCGCCACTCGCCACTCACCATTGGCCACCCCGCTGAGCGTCTTCGCCGGCGACGGCCAGCCGGAGGCCCCGGCCGGGCCGCCCACGCCGCAGATGACGCTGTGGGAGGTCTTCCAGGTTTCCACCTGGCCGCAGATGGCGGCCGGCTGCCGCGAGGCGACCTACGAGGAATACCGGGGCCTCTTGAGGCCCGGCGGACTGTGGCCGCGGCTGACCGGCGATCCGCCCGTGTGCCGCGTCGGCAAGGCCACGCTCGCGATCTTCATCCAGCGGCTCAAGCAGCAGCCCGGCCGGAAAGAAAAAAGGCTTTCGGCGGCGCGAGTCTGGACGCTGACCGTCTACGTGGACAAGGTCTTGCGGGATGCGGCGCCGCGCTGCCAGTTCGCCGACTCGGCGACCAAGCGCGGGCTTTTTGGCACCGACGAGGATGGGGATCCGCAGTTCGCGCCCCTGTGCTCGAAGCTCGACGGGTTCTTCGCCCCGCAGCAGCCCGAGCCGCGGCCGCTGAAGATGACCGAGTTGGAGCGGGTGCTGGACTGGCTTTCGTCGGACGAAGCCGCCCGGCGGGTCAAATCGCCCGAGGGCCATTGCCCGCCGGCGGCCTGGTGGCATGCGCTGTTCTTGACGGCCTACCTTACCGGTCAGCGGCGCGGCGTGCTGGTCAGCTTCTTGGGCGAGAGGCCGCCGCGGCCAGGCCTGGCCTCTTCGGAGATCGAGCGCGACGACGAGGGCCGGACCTACGTGACCACGCCGGCCGACCGTTGCAAGGGCCATCGCAAGAGCCACCACTGGTACCTGCCGCCGGAGGCCCTTCAGGCGATCCAGTCGCTGCACGCCGAGGGCGACCTGTGTTTCGCCTACCCGCGGACGGCGGTGCAGTTCGGGCGGTACCAAAAACGGATCTATATCTGGGCGGGCGTCGAGCTGGCAGGCCGCAAGCCGTGCCATTGCCTGCGGGGCCGTTTTGCCACCGAGATGGCCCGCATCAGCGAGTCGGCGGCGACGAAGCAGTGCGGCCATGCCGCGGCCGTGGCCCGCTCCAACTACCAGGACGCCGCGCTGATCGCCGAGGCCTCGGCCCAGATGCCCCGGCCCGGCCGGCGACGGGCGAAGGATGCGCCGGGACAGAAGGTGCTGTTCTGATCGCAAGCAAACCACGAGGGATACGAAGGAGAAGTCATGAGCCAGAACGATTTAGATCGCTACCATGCCGCGCTGCACGCTATGCAGACCGGCGTGGCGTTCGAAATGAATCACGATCCCACGCCGACCAATCCAAAGCACCTTCGCACGGAGGTCAACGCGGCGATGTGCGATCATGCGGGCCTGGTCAAGCTGCTGATCAGTCTCGGCGTGATGACCATGGACCAGTACGAGGCAGCGATGGCCGACGAGATGCAAGCCGAGGTGAAGCGGTACGAGGCCCGGATTGCGAAACGTATCGGCCGGCCCGGCATCTCGCTGGGATGACCGGCTTTGTGTCCTTAGTGGCCTTTGTGGTTTTGTGTCTTGTGTTTTCCTTTTTTGCAGGAGGCATTGCATGCCCATCATCGTGAAGGTTTTGGAGAAGGACGAGTCGGTCAGCGGCGACACGCTGACCCTGGGCGCGCCGGACGAGAACGGCCAGACGATCCAGCTCGTGGGCGGGACTGACGACGACCTCGACGCGCTGAAGACCGGTCAGCAGTACACGCTGGCCTTCGTGCCCTTCGTGCCGCCCACCAATCCCGTGGCCACGGCGCCGGACCCCGGCGCGTCGGCCGAAGACGCGGCCCCGGCCATGGTCCCCACCGATCATGCCGCGGTGATCGACCCGGCCAGCGCCGCGGCGGCCAGCGCCGCGGCGGCCACGCCGGATGGCACCGCCGCCAGCGACCCCGGCGGGTCGACGTCCGCCGGGACGTCGGGCTCCGCGTCGGGAAGCTGATTCACAGGGCGCGCCGGCCGCTTCCCAGGAAAGCCGGCAGGAAGGAGGTGCAACTGAAAGCACGACTCTCGGGAACGTCCAAGACTTTGTGAACGGTCAGCGCCGCGTGGGGAAGTCGGTCATCCCGCCAGACTCATAATCTGGAGATCGGCGGTTCGAGTCCGCCCGCGGCCACTGCAAAGCATTTTGGATTTCAGATTGAAGGGAGAACCTCATGTCTCAAGCAGTAATCGCACCGCCGCTGGAATGGGTCCACGATCGCTGGCACTGCGACGGGCGCGGCATGAAACTCTGCGTCGTTGCGGTGCAGAATCCGGATAGCCTGCGGGAGGCGCGCCCGCGGCGGTTGCGCTGGCCGAGAGAAGGATAACGGATGATCGTCGCCACGAAGGATGCGCTTTGGCAGGCATACCGGACGTCGCACGGCGTCGAGGACCGCAATGCGCTGGTCGAGGCCTATCTGCCGATGGTGAAAGCGCTCGCGAGAAGGCTTCACAGTCGGCTGCCGGCGTGCGTCGATTGGTGGGACCTGTGTGTCGTCGGAGTCATGGGACTGATGGAGGCGATCCCGCGGGTCGATCCGGCAGGCCGCCCGAGGGCATTCCTCGCGGCCAGGGCCCGCGGAGCGATGATCGACGAACGGCCAATGCTGTTTACAGAGAACCAACCATGAATCTCGCTCAAGCCATTGCTCGGATAACCGGCCTTGTGTGGTGCGGCCGGGATTGCCCTTGCGGACGAAAGCAACACCTCTGGTACACGGATGTCAAAACGCCCGACGATTGGTTGAGTTACAACGGCATCCCGACGGAAGAGATCGTCGAGGCGATCAAAGTGAAGCTGAGCGTCGCGCATCAGGCGTTCGAGTCGGGCGTGCGGGAAGGTCGTGCGGCTCAGGCAATCGAAGAATTGCGGGGCCGCGATAAGTTCATCGAAGACTGCAAAGCAAAGGGGATTGGACTATGAGAAGCACGAGATGCCGGTTGTCCTTGACGGAACTACGCGAAATTAAGAGAGCCCCCGCTGAAGATGTGCGGCTCTTGCAAGCGGTGCAAGACGCCTTGTGGCACGTCGGCCAAGCCCACGATCGCGTTGGGGCACTTATCAATGCGAGACAAGCCGATGCGTTGGAAGTGACAACACTTCGCGGGGCAGTAATCGACTTGGTATTGCTAACCCAGCGGATTGCCCGAGCGGCCGATCCCAATAAGCGAGCGGAGTTGATGGTCCACGTTGTTCGCATCGGCGAGAGAGCCGGCTGCGGCACGGCAGGAATACTAAGAGAATCCATGAGCGAGGAGAAAGCCTGACGCTGCCTAGCACGACTCCTAAAACGGGAGACGGCAGCCGGCCGCCGGTCCGAGAATCCGGCACGTAAGATCGAAAGGCAACGCAGTATGGCGCTTTTGCTCTCCCGCGAGGGAGCCCGAGCGTGTGCAAGTGAACGCGGGATAACACCTGCACGGCCTTTCGTTAGGCAACGAATCACTTGATGTCCCAGGACGAAACGCCGGCGATAACGAAAGGCAGCCGCCTTGATACTGTGTGCGGAGGAGCGGGGATGGGTAGCGCTGCCCTGCGCGTAGACGGAGAGCGTCCTGACCAGCGCATTGACGTCGCCTACAGAAACTCCCCATGCGAGTCGGACGCCGTCCTGGGGCATCAAGTGATTCATTGCCAAAGTAAGCGTGGGAAGAGAACCAAAAGGAAACAGAATGATCCCTGAAACTGACATTCGCGTTTTGATGAGCCAGTCGCACCGCACGGCTTGCGATAAGGGCTGGTGGGACGGAGACGAGCGCAGCTTAGGAAATCAGTTTGCCAACTTCCATTCCGAACTGTCTGAGGCGTGGGAAGAGATTCGCAATGGCAACAATCTCCGGCTGATCTATTCCAGTGAATCTTCGTGCGGGCCGAAGCCGGAGGGCGTTGCTGTTGAACTGGCCGACCTTTTGATTCGTGTCTTCGATACGTGCGAGAAGTACGACATTCCTTTAGTGGAAGCGCTAAGCCAAAAGATGGCGTACAACAATCACCGGCCTTATAGGCACGGAGGGAAGACGGCATGACGAAAGAAAAGCTGCGCAGGATGGATCACGTCTCTCGCCACCAACGCAAGGCGGAGGCGGCCGGCGGCGTGCGCGCGCCGCGGCTGGTTTCCTTGGACGTTTGCGCGCACCGGGACGATGCGCGCCTCTGGGAGCCGGCAATCGAGGCCTCGCCGGAGCCGCCGGAGGACCCGAGGCCGAGAGAAGGATAGGGAAGCCCAGATGCACATCGCAGAGCCGCAGCACGGTCCGAGCCCCTGGCACCCCGAGCGCCAGGCCTGCCATGCCCGCAACGACCTGTCCGCCGGGAGCATCCTGCTCTACGATTTCCTGGCCTCGCAGGCCGGCGGCGATGGGCGGCTGGAGATGCCGTGGGAATACGTGGTCCAAGAGACCAGGCCCAACAAGGAGAGCACGGTCCGCGGCTGGCGGTCGGAGCTGGAGATCGCCGGCCTCCTGGATTGGACCTGGTCCAGCAAGGGAGAGGCAGGCTTCTCCAGCCGGGGACGCGGCGGAGGCCTGCTCATTATCGTACTGCGTCCCCAAGCGGACTGGCGGCCGGATCGGGCAGCCGTCTGGGTCCGCCCGGCGACGCCCGATCCACAACAGCAGCTCCTATTCTCGTCGGGTGATCCGCCGGCGTTGGGATTGGTTTCGAGAACCTCCCCGGCGGACCCCGAGTCTACCCAGGTTCTCGCGCGAGAGGTCGCGCGACCTGTCGCGCGACCTCTCGCGCGACCTCTCGCGCGAGAGGTCGCGCGAGAACCTGGCGAAGATGGGAAGCCTTCCGATCCGTCTGCTGACACTGCCGGAGGGGAAACCCCACGCGTGCCCGCGGGCGCCTGCAGGCGCGCGCTTCCGGAAGCGCTTCCGACTTCCGAACTTCCGGCGCCGGCGCCGGAAGCGGAAGAAGAGATCCGCGCTGCCGGGCGGAAAATCTGCCGACGACTGTTTCGCGGGAAAGCCCCGCGACTGATGGACCCCCGCGATCAGCGGCTGCCGTACCAACTGGCGGCGCTATTGCTGGACCCGCGCTACGCCGATTGGATCGCCATAGCTCTCAGCGAGGGCGGCGCGAGGAGCATTGGCAATCCTTGGGCGGCGGTGCAGACCGCGGCCCAGCGGTTGATGCCCGGCGTGCCCGCCGAATCGCGCGAGTTGCAGCGCACGCTCTGGAAGCGGCTACTGCGGGACATTTACGTGCCGGTCTGGGCGCGAGATCCCGCCGTCTGGCACGAGACGGAGTTGCCCCCGGCGCCCCCGCCAGAGATCAGCCTGTCGCCGCAGCAGGTGCAGGCGATCGATGCTCGCTGGGACGCCGCCATGCGCAAGGCGGGAATTCGACGCCCTGAGCGCGCCCCCAATGGCGAATTTCCGCAGAGGGAATGAGGCGGCTCGGGACCATGGACCACGGATCGCTGGAGTGCGTCGAGATTTGCGTCCGGGCGCCGGAGAACCTCCGCCAGGCTCTGCGGGAGTTGGCCAGGCAGCGAGGCGTGTCCATGAATGCGCTGCTGGCGAATCTCGCCATGCGGACCTGCGTGGCCGCCGGACTACTGACGCCGGCCGGGGCCCTGACCTTCGAGCCGATTGTCCGGCCCGGCCGCTCCGTGGGCTGGCCGCACCTTCGTACTGAAGAGGACCAAGCCGGGAGGACCGAGCCAAAATGACCATCTACATGATCCCCTGCC
>JBKQVT010000102.1:0-12164 GCA_052139835.1 Thermoguttaceae bacterium | reverse complement strand
AGTTGGCGGGCGTGGAACTATGGATGCGTGAGGTTCTACTATCCGTTGATTGTGCTCGACGTGTGGCTGGGCACGGGAAGAGACGTCTACTGCGAGCCGCTCTGGCGGCTGAGCGGTTGACACGCCCGATGACGAGAAACGGGATGCGACGCCTGGGAAGTCGCCGACGAATGTCAAAATCCACGCCGCGGAACCGGGGGTCGCACTCCAAAGCCCTTCGGCCCGCCAGAATAGCCTTAAGCATACGCTCCCGCATGTCCTAACGCGGTGAGCACTTATTCTCGGTCCTGACCGATTCCAGCAGGCGATTGCGCCAGTAGTGGGGATTCCTGCGGATTTCATCCATGAACCGGCAAGCGATGTCGCTTGGCGTATTGACGCCTTGCTCCCAGGCGCGAACGGACTTCACGCTTACGCCCAGAAACTGCGCGAAGACTCCCTGGCTTGCGGCCAAGAGTTGCCGCGTGGCCTTTACCGCCTTGGGATCGTAGGGCACGGCAAGCAGATCGAGCATAACCGTGCGGCAGGTAAAACGCTCCGCAATCGGCTCCTCCTTCTCCAGGGCCTCGGTAAACTCGCGCAACCCTTCGATGATCCTTGCGCCGACGGAATCCTTCCTCCTGTCCGAGCCCTTCTTGATCTTTGCCATCGATGGTTCCTCCACGGTTAGATCGTCTTCCGCCGCGCCAGCGCGATCTTTTCGCGACGAATGAAATCGCCGATGGCGATCCGTTCTCCAGCGTTGAGGTCGTCCTTTTCACGTTTGTCGTACACGTACACCAGCAGGACGATGCCGTACTCCTCGAAATATACGTAGCAGACCCTGAGCCCGCCGCTCTTTCCCCTCTTGGATCGTGGCGGCGCGAACCGAAGCTTCCGCAAACCGCCGGTTCCCTTAATGACCGGCGAGCCGGTCGGGTAGGACATGATTGCCAACTGGAGAACCGTCAAGTCCTCCTCATCATCCAGCCCCAGTTCCTCCCATCGCCTGGTAAACACCGTGGTCTCAACGAAATGCAGCAGGTCCTCCGGAGACAACGCGTGCTGGGGATACCGTAGCGTGACGTGCCGCCGTTGAGATCGCTTGGCCATGGTTTGCCCCAATACGTCCGATCCTTGGGATTCCCAACGCCGCGTCGACGAGGTACCCTCCGTGAATAACTATACCATTGGATAGTAGTGAGAGTCAAGCCCGCCATTGGCCGCTTTGCACGACGACCGGGGGCCAGGGGACCAGGCATTGAAAAGAGCCCCCCCGACTGCGTCGGGGGGGGCCACTCGGCCCTTCGGGCGTCATCCGCAATTGAGATTCCCGCCCCAGGAGGCTATGCTGACGATGATGACCACCCCCGACCCGCAACGCCGATGGTATCGTCTCAGCCCGGGCCGCCTCGTTCTCGGGCTGCTGGCCCTGGAGGGATTCCTGCTGCTGTCGGAGCGGTTCGGCTGGTTCGCCTTCAACCAGCACAAGGGCTGGACCGTGCTCATCGCCGTGGCGAGCGTGGGCGCGGCGCTGTTGTTCTTCTTCCTTTGGTTCGCCGCCAGCCTGCTCTTCCGCTGGCGGTTCCAGTACTCGATCCGGTCGCTGCTGGTGCTGACGCTGGCCGTCGCCGTGGCGTGCAGTTGGCTTTCGTGGGAGATGAAGAAAGCGAGGGAGCAGAAGGCGACGGTGGAATGGATTCGGGTTCGGGACCTTGCCATGCGGAGATATGACTACGAGCTGGACGCCAACGGCGACGAACTAGTCCAATTCGACCTTGAGCCGTCCGGTCCGAAGTGGCTGCGCCGACTGTTGGGTGACGACTTCTTCAACGACGTCGTGCGCCTTGACGTCTGTAGTTTCACTGACGACGACTTGGAGAAGGTCAAGGGGTTGACTGAACTCCAGGGCTTGGAGTTGTACGGTTGCAAGCTCACTGGGGACGGGCTAAGACACGTCAACCCCTCTCACCTCCGCAAGTTGAACCTTGCCGCTACCAAGGTCACTGACGACTCCCTCAAGAACCTCGAAAGGTTTACCCAGCTCGAAGAATTGGAGCTAGGACAGAACATGGACGGTATCAGCGATGAAGGGCTGAAGCACCTTTTACCGCTCAAGCGACTTCGACGATTGGACCTGGGAGTGACTGAGATCGACAATCTTGGGTTGATGTACATCGAGCCGCTTACCCAACTCCGAGACCTGGACGTTACCCACACCAATGTCAGCGCGGAGGGCGTGAAAGACTTCCAGCAGGCATTGCCGAGGTGCCAGATTCATCACGACGAGTGGTAACGTCCTGATTCGACTCCGCCACGCTAGCGGGCGCCGTCGGCCCCGGCACGCAGCCGGAGAATCATTGCCCGGACGATTGCCAGCGGCACCAGGCCCAGCACGCCGAACGAGCAGTCCAGCAGCCGCCACGGGAGCGGAATGCCCCGGAGCGGGCCGCAGATCAAGGCCAGCGGAATCACCATCAGGCAGGCAATCATGCCGAACTCGACCACCCAAAGGTTTTTCACCGGGTCCTTGATCGGCCCCGAAAAAGCCACCGCGATCACCAGGTGGGCAAACGCCAGCCAGTCGGTGCCATAGGCGAGGAAGGGATAATCGCGGGCCGAGGCCGTCAGGCCCCGGTGGACGTAGGCGAGCCAGGCGGCCAGGGCGGGAAACAGGTCCCCCACCGCCGTACCCGGCCCGAACCATGCGACCAGCAGCCGCGTTTCCCAGCAGAGCGGGAAGGCCGTCAGCCCGCTCAGCACCAGGGCGACGACGAAGATCGCCAACACCAGGCGCACGCGCCACAGCAGCCGCGCATTGGGCGATGTGGAAGGAGTCATTGCGCCCTTAGCCTACCCGATCGCCGAGCGCATGGAAAGTGAGACAATCTGGGCCAGGGAAATTGACACCACGGAAAATTGACACCGCGGAGGCACGGGAGGGCACGGAGAGAAGAAAGGATTAGGCAAATTCGGAAGTCGGAATTCGGAAGTCGGAACGGACATCGGGCTGCGGCACCCTCCGAATTCCGCCTTCCGAATTCCGAATTGGTTTCGCCGCTCACTCGTCCCCATCGCCGCTGCCGGCGATGGCTACCAGCAGGGCCACGGCCATGGCCACGCCCACGATCAGGATGACCAGCACCACGCCGCTGGCAAAGGGCGACACGCCGAGCCAGCGAAGCGTGCCGAACAACAGCGCCGTGACCACCATCGCCATCAGCAGCGACCGCAGGCTGAATTGCAGCGGCCGCCGCGGTTGCTGATCGTCGCTCATGACGCCCCTCTTTGCCGTGCGGAAAAAGGGGACAGCTCCCCGTGGCGGCAGCGCTTCTTCTGATGCAGCACCGTCTTGTGCCACGGAGGGGCAGTCCCCATTTTCCGCGTGCCTTCCCCCGTCCGCCCTCCGCCCTCCGCCTTTTTTCACCGCTTCCAATCCTTCAGCCGCTCGACCGCGGAGAGCACGTCGTTGCGGCGCTTCTCGAAGACGGCGAACAGCGCGATGATGGCCGCCCCCAGGAAGATGCCGCAGGCGTACCAGATCCAGGTGTGCTGCAAGTCGACCGCCGCGTACCAGATGATGCTGACGATGTCCAGCAGCAGAAACGCCACCCCCAAGGCCAGGAAGGAGCGGATCCGCAAGAGGATGCCCACCAGCGCCCCGACCACGGAGAGGACCATCAAGATCAACGGCAGCCACCAATAGTCGCCGATCCGCGCCACGCCGACGATGAACATGTCGGCGGACGAGGAGACGTAGATCACGGCCAGCATCAGGTAGCGGAAGCCGGTCCGCTGCGTCTCGCTGAGGCGGGCGCCGCTGAGGTGCTCGGCCACCAGCCCGGCCAGGGCCAGCGGGATGAGCCACAGTTGCGGATGCTGGAGGAAGGCGACGTCGTGTTGATACAAGGCGACCCACAGGGCGAGATTGAAGCTGAGCACCGCCAGGGCCGCGCAGCCCGCCGAGCGGCGCGTGGCGGCCAGGGTCGCGTAGAACGCGCCCATGAAGAACCACAAGAGCGGCGTCTGGCCGGTCAACGAGAACAGCGCCGATTGCGCGGTCAGGTGCCCGAGGAACCAAAAGCCCACGGCCGGCGCCAGCGGCAGCACCAGTGCCGTCCGCCACAGCGGCTCGGCCAACACCGGCATCTTGCGGCGGTGGAACCACTCGGCCAGGCCCGCGCCGCAGAACGCCACGGCCATCACCACCAGCATCCAGTAGCGCTGGAAGAAACCATGGAATAGCCAGGGCATGGTGAAGCGGACGTGCAGCCCCAGCAAGGCGAGGATGGCCTCCGCTGCATAGACGTAGATCTGCCGCCGGCGGTCGTCGAGTTCCAAGGGGTCCAGTTGCGGCCAGACGGCCAGGGCGATGCTCGCGGCTGCCAGTCCCGCCAGCGCCGCGCCGACCAGGGCGATGGCCCAGGGCATCATCGCCGTGCCGCCGAATTGGGCGGTCTGCACGCCTTCTCCGATGAGCACGGCGGCCAGCGCGGTCGCGGCCGCCGCGGCCAGCGGCAGCACGCTCCGTTTACCCCGCTCGATCCAGTCGCTCTCGGCCGGCAGGAAGGTCCGCAGAGCGAAACTCGCCACGAAGACCGCCACGGCGGCGGCGGTCATCGCCACCACGCTGCGGTGGAGCCAGGGGGCCGGGGCGCCCTCGGGCAGCACGGCCCAGCCCGCCGCCGCGCCCAGCAGGGCAAACAGCCCGATGGCGGCGTATTGCCACCGCGCCCGCCAGGGAGTAGCTCCCTCCCGCGCCATCAGGATCGCCGTGCCCAGCAGCATCAGCAGCGCCAGGATGCTCGCCGGGCGGCCGACCACGCGAAGCGTCGCCAGTATGGTTGCCTGCCGGCCCACGCCGTCGAATGCGTAGTCCAGCGCGATCCAGACAGCCAGGACGGCGGCCACGGCCACCACCGCCGCCTGCGCCGCGGCGAACCAGACCGGACCGCAGCACGCGCAAGATGCCCGTGGCACGTCGTCGCCTTGGCCCGCCGCCATGCCAGCCGCCCGCCACAGCGGTTGACCCCGCCGCAGGAGCCCGGCGGCGACGGCCGCGGCCAGGGCGAAGGCCGCCAACTCCAGCGTCGCCGACCAGCAGAACATCCGCCGCGGCAAACCCAAGGCCAGCAGTTCCATGCCCAGCCCGCTCAACCCCAAAGCGTAAAACACCGGCAGCACGAACCCGGCCCTGCGATCCCACAAGCAGGCCGCCGCAGCCAGCGTGACGGCGGCCAAGGCGATCCAGTCAAGGCGATGCGGGCCGACGTGCTGGAGCCCCGCCAACTCCCAGACCACGCAGACGGCGACCAGTGTCGCCAGCAGGCAGGCGCCGAGCTGGGCCGCCCCCTGGGCCGCTGGCTCCAAGAACGGACGGACGGCTCTTTCCGCCTCGCGGTGGGCCACCTTCAGCAGCGTCCAGATCATCGAGCCGATGGCCAGCGCGATCACGTTGGCCTGGACCAGTGCGGCGACGGTTTGCAGGTCCCAATCGAAAATGTCGAGCTTCGCCCCAGACCACGACCACCAGAGGATCGTGCCCGACAGGTTCAGCAGCAGGCAGGAAAGGAAGACATAGGTCGGGCGCCGCAGCCAGAGGGCCACCACTGCGGCGGCCGCGGCGACGGCCACGATCGCCCGCACCGACCACCCGGGGCGAAACGGGTCGTGCAGTGCGTAGATGGTGGCCAGCAGCACGGCCAGGCCGCCGATCCACGTGACCCAAGCTTGCACGAGGCGGCGGGGGAAGAGAAGTTCCGGCGCCACCACACGGAACTTTTCCGCCGACATGGCCAGTCCCAACAAGGCCAGCGTGGCCGCGGCCCAGGCCGTAGTCAGGACATGGTAGCCGAACCAATACCCGCCCTGGCCGGCATGACAGGCCAGCAGCACTCCCACGCCCAACAGCAGAAACCCGAGCACGTGCGCCACGTGGCCGGAGAGGGTGTGTCTCAGATACCAGCCGGCGGCGGCCGCGGCCGCCAGCAGGCCGATCCAACCCTGCGCCGTGGCCAGGCCGGCGGTCCACGCGGGCAGCCCCGCCGGATTGCAGACCAGCCAGCCGACCGGCAGCGCCAAGAGCGCCATGCAGCCGGCCGCCGGCAGCGCGACCTGGAGGGCCAGCAACGGGCTCTGGCCGAGCGTGAGGTCGTGGAGCTGATAGAGGCGTCGCCGCGCCGCCAGCCAGGCCAAGGCCACCGCCGCGCTGGCGATGACGTTGGCCTCGACCAGCCGCAGCCACCAATCCTCCAGCGCGTGGGAGAACTGGAAGTGCCAGACGACCAGCGAGGCGGCTAGGTTCACTCCCAGCGCGGCCGCGAAGGCCCAGCCCTCGCGCCTCCGCCAGACGGCCATGGTCGCCCCGGCGACGCTGGCCACGGCGATGGCCGCGGCCGCCCACAATTCCTCGCGGTAATCGTGCCACGGCCAGAAGGCCGCCTTCAATCCCAGCAGCACGGCGAGTATTCCCGCCGCCCGCACCCAGACGGCCGCCATGCGGATCATCGCTTGCGGCGGGCCCGCCGCGCCGGGCAGCGTCCGCAGCGACGCCACCCACCAGGTGGCCGCCACCACCAGCAGCGCGTAGACGGCCCAGCCGAGCATCAGCGTGCGATAGCCCCAGATCGCATCCACCGGCTGTTGCGCCGGAAAATGCCAATACGGACCCAGCCCGCGGACCGTGCAGGCCAACAGCCCCAGCGCAGCCATGCCGGCCAGCCCGACCAGTTGCGGACGCAACCGCCCCCGCAATCGCCAGGCGACCGGCGCCAGCGCCAGGGCCAGCCATCCCCACGGCAGGCCGGCCGCCACGCTCCAGTCCTGCCAATGTCCAAACGGGGGCGCAAAGACCAACAGCAGCAGCGCCCAGCCCAGCAGCAGGAAATTTCCCGCGCCCGCCATGCCGAGTTGCACGTTCATCAGCACGGTGTTGCGGAAGGCTGCGCCTTCGCGCCACACGTCGAGTGCTTGCCGCGCCAGCAGCCAGGCGATGCCCCAGGCGGCCGCCGTGATCGTGGCCAGTTGCAGGAGAGTGACCCAGAAAACGACCGTCGGCGGTCTGGTCATCAAGCCCGTCATGGTTGCCAGCGCATAGCCCAGCGTGACGGCCAACTCCAGCACCAGTCCGGCGGAAAAGGCGTAGCCGGCGGATCGCTCCCGCACAGCGAAGCCGACCAGTCCGGCAATGACCAGCAGCAGCGGCACCAACCCGGACCAGAGCGGTCCCAGGTTGGCGAAGAAGGTGCCCGCCGCCGGCCCGGCCGGGAGCCAGCCGGCCAGCCGCAGCCCGGCCGCCAGCACGGTCAAGCCTACCACCGGCAGCGCGGTGGTAGCCAGCAGCACGATGCGGGCGATCATCGGCCCCTGTGCGCCGATGGCGACCCATGCGCGGGCCTTGGCCGAGAGCGTCATCAGCCGCCCGCGCTGCCAGACGGCCGCCGCGACGGCCACGAAGGCCACGGCCAGGCCCCAGCGCAATGTCGAGGCGGCGGCCCGATTGGCAAGCATCGGCCCGGCCGCCAGGCAAGGCGCCGTGGCGATGACCAACAGCGTGCCGACCAGGTCGGCCCGGCCCCAGCGGTCCCACAAGGCGGCCACGGCCGCTACGGCCAGCAGGGCCAGCAGGATCCAGGCCGCCGGGCCAAAGGCCGTTGGGATCGCCGGCGCCGCCGGCAGCCCGCGGACCAATTCCCGGAACACCTCGCCGGGCAGCACATACGCGACCAGTAGCAGCCATTGCGCGGCCATGACGGCGTAGCGGACCCCGCGGTCCACGCTCCGCGGCTCCCGGACCAGGTCACGCAGGAATGCGATGCGGCCGGCCATCGGCATGCGGCCGGCAATCCGCACCGCGACCCAGAGCAGCGACAACACCGCCAGGCTGACGCCGTAGACCTGCAAGTGGCGGGGATCGCCGAGGATCGCCAGTTGGAAGCCGGCAATCCAACCCTGATGTTGCATCCAAGCGGTGGCGGCCACCAGCGTGGCGGCGGTCAAGGCGGCCTGGTGGGCGGCCAACAGCCGGGCGTCGCCCGCCCGCCAGGCCAGCACCAGCCAGATCGCCGCCAACCAGAACAAGCAAATCGCCAAGGCGACCAGGCCGCCGGGCGCGGCCAGCCACAGCGCCGGCACCACCAGCGCAGAGGACAGCAGCGCCGAATCGGCCAACGGCCGGCCCAGCACGCGCCGCAGTTCCGCGCTGGAAAAGGCACCCAGAGGGTACCCGGTCCCCTTTTTCCTCGCCCAGAGGTCCAACAGCAGCGCGGCCGCCACGGCCGCCGTGCCGTGCGCCAGCAGGGCCACCAGCCACGGCTGCGGCGCCAGGGCGGTGTAGTTGAAGTTCAAGCTATGGACCAAACCGGCCAGCACGAGGCACGAGGCGATCCACGTCCGCTCCGGCGACCGGTATTGCCACGCCATGAGGAAAAAGACCGCGGCCAGGCAGGCCGCCGCGACCACGGGCGCGGGCGTGGGAAGGGCGAGGATGGCCTCCCGCTGGAGCCAGCAGGTCGCGGCCCCGAGCGCGAAGGCCGCCGCCGCCAGCACTTCCGCCCCATAGGCCAAGGGCACGCGGTAAAGGTTCGGCAACGACGCGGGTGCCACGGTTGGCTTGTCCAACCGTGCTTCTGGCACTGCTGGGCGAGCCAGCAGTGGCACCGCACCAAAAACATATTGCAAAACCGCGGCCGCGACAGCCATGGCCAATGCTTCGCCGGCCAGCACGGCCGCCCACAGCGGACCAACCTGGTGCGTAGCCGAGTGGCACCACAGCGCCCAGGCCGGCGCCGCGGCCAAGAGCGCGACCCCCAGGAAGCTCAGTTCCCGCCGTCGCCAGCGGGCGACCAGGGCGAGGCTGCCGGCGCCATAGACGCCGTAGAGGATCGCCGCCCGCAGGGCATCGGGATATAGGACGGCCGCGCCCTCGGCAGCGGAATGGCCGAAGATGCCGTGAAAGGTGGTCAGCACGAGGCCGGCGATCGCCGTCACGGCGGCGCCGGCGAGGTAGACGAAGGCGTGGCGGCGGCGGGCCAGCCGAACGAGCACTTCGGCCGCCGCGGCCAGCGCCGCCAGCAGGCCGGCCAGGGCGACGCCGCTCTCCGCGCTCAGCGCGGCACGGAGCAGGGCGGCGCTGAGTTCGGCGCGATCGGCCGTCAGCACCACCGCCCCGGTGGCGAGGTGGAAAACAATCAGGTAGACCAGCGCCGCGCAGGCGATGGCCCCGGCGTGCAAAAGCGGCAGCCGCCAGCGGAAGGCGGCAACGGCCAAGGCCGCCGCGTCCAGCGCGCCCACGGCGATCAGCCAGCCGGGTTGCGGCCAGGCCAGCACCAAGGCGGCCAACATCAACACGCTCGCCAGCAGGGCGATCGACGTGCCGGCCAGGTGATAAGGTCCCAGCGGATTGACGGGGGCGTGAAGGGTGCCACGGTTGGCTTGTCCAACCGTGCTTCTTGCACTGCTGGGCAAGCCAGCAGTGGCACGCATCACGGTCAAGCCCGCGGCTAAGGCCGGCAAGGCCGCCAGCACCACCAACAGCGAGAACCGCGTCAACAGCCGGGCCAGGTGCTCCAGGTCGGCCGCCTGGGCCACCAGCAGCCCCAAGGCCACGAACGTGGCGAAGGCGGTCACTCCCAGCAGCGTGAGCAGGGTGGTGATTTGCGCAAGGTCCAGCTTCCGTCTGCCGGCCGCGCCGCTTCCGCGGGCCAAGGCGAAGAGCTGCGTGCCCACTGCGCCCCAGAACAGCGCCACCGGCAGCGCAGCGGCGGCAAAAAACGCCGCGGCCGACGCCGACGCGTGGATCCACAGGGCCATCGCCACCATGGTCGCCGAATCGCCCACCACCGCCGCCACAGTCAACGGCCACCCCTTGGGCACGAGGATGCGGGCGGCCAGGCTCGTCAGCCAGGCGAAAATGGCCAAGGAAACCAGGGCCATCGTCCATATCATCGGCGCCCCGGCCGACCTTGCCACTCCGGTCGCCGCCTTCGCCCCCACGCCGCCGGAGAGGACGGCCATGGCCACGAAGTTCAACGGCACCAAGAGCATACCGATCAGCAGCAGCCCGCGGCTGGTGGCCGCCAGCTTCCAGCGGTGGTGGGCGTAGAGCCCCACGCCGAACACGGCCGCCGAGACGACCAGGAAGATGAACGACTGGATATAAGGAATCTGCTGCAACTGCCTCCAGAGACTCACCACCATCATCACCGACGAGCAGACCAACAGCAGTCCGCCGATCAACTCGCCCCAGCGGATGTTGCTCTCTTCCATGAAGGCGGCCAGCAGTTCGTTCCACGACTTCCGCGGCGCCGCCGGCAAGCGAGCCGCGGCCGGCGCGCTTGCTCGCGGCACGACCGGCAAGCGAGCCGCGGGGTTTATCCCCGCGGTTTCCCTGACCGGCGTCTGGCGCTGCGCCGGCACGACCACCGGCGGGCTTGCCTGCACCGCCACGGCCACCGGCGTTTGCGGCGTCGCCGCCGCAGGCGCCTGTGGCATCACGACCGCCGGCGGCTGCGGTTTCGCCGGCTCCCGCACGGCCTCGGCCAGGATCGGCGCCGTGGCCTGCCGTGCCGGCTCCAGAAGTTGCTGCCGGTAGGCCCGCAGCCGCTTCAAGAGATTGTCGGCGACCTCGGGTTTCATGGCGCCCTTTTCGCGGAAGCGCCGCAACTGCCGCTCGACCACCAGGAGGTCGGCCAGTTCCGCAACCAGCGCGCTGTGTTGGTCCCTGCCGCACCAGTCGCACTTGGCGTGATCCACGGGCGTGGGGCGGCCGCAGAAGCCGCAGGGCTGCGAGGCGGCCTTGCTGCGGCCCCCGCCGAAGATCGTCGCCAGCAGCACCCAGATCCCGTGGCCGATCACCGTCATGACGGTCAGGAGCACCAGGAGCACCAGGATGACAATCGGCGCCCAATCCATCGCTGTGATCTCCGCGGGGACCGTCCCGATTTCTGCGGCCGAAGGCCACGAAAGTGGGAGTGCCCCCTACCCGTTGCGGCGCCCACCCGCGGGGGTGGGTTCTTGCTGGCCCGGCGTGGCTACTCTAGCATAGTTTGCGGCCTTGCCAAAGCAAGTGCTTTGCCCGCAAGATGATAGGCTCGGTCCGCGGGCGGATATAACGCCTGCCGGGCAGGGCTGACGGGGCAGCCGGCCCCCTTCATCCCGGATTATTCATGCCCCTATCGTAACCCGAAGCGTAAGCGAGGGCGGCTCAACGAGTTGGCCTCGCTTACGCGTCGGGTTGCGATTGCACAGCCTGCGCTGCGATCCCGGGGGCCGTGAATAATCCGGCTTATCGTTTGGCCTTCATTGCCTGTTCCAACTGCTGGCGGGCCTCGGCATAGTCGGGATTGATTTGAAGGGCCTTCCTGAAGTGGGCGATGGCCTGATCGAGCTGATGGCGGCTGGCCAGCGCCACGCCGAGCTGGTAGTGGGCCTCGGCATAGTCGGGTTTGATTCTCAGGGCCGCCTGAAACTGGGCCATCGCTTCGTCGGGACGATGGAGGTTGGCCAGCGTCACGCCGAGTTGGCAGTGGGCTTCGGCGTCCATGGGGTTGGCCGCAATGGCCCGTGTGGCCTCCTCAAGCTGCTCTTCGTCGCTTGCGGCCGCGTCTTGCTTGGAATGGACCGTCGGGCCGCCCGGCTTCACCCAACGGGAGAAGACCACCCCGACGACCAGCGCGCAGGCAACGATCCAAAGTCCCAGCCCCACGAGTGCCAGCAAGGCGATTCGTTTCATGGATTGGCTCCCTATGCCGACGTCCGGCCCGGCTGCCGCAGTATTCCCCTGCCGCCAACCAGCATAATCAATTCTGTCCCCGAAGGCTATCGAGCCCCGCCTGGGGTCGGCGATGGATCGATCCGGTTGGGGCCACAAGTTGGCCGCCGGCGGGGTCCGATTCACCGGCCACAGGGCGTCCTCAACAAGGCTCGGCGAGGCCGTTTCTGACGGGTTTCGTCGCCATGCGGCTAGAATTCACTCTCAAGGACCCAAATCGCGAAGTCCTGGTCGACTTGGCAGTTGGGCAACGCTTGCTGGAGCCTCTTGGTGCCGGTGGCGGTGACTTTAGTTGGGCAGCGCCACTTTGGCACGTCTCGATGCTGTAAATCCGCGTCGGGAAAGGCCATAGGGCGCCGGGCTGCACGTTAGATTATACATGATTTGATGTGGTTGATGTCGATGCCCATCGCAG
>JBKQVT010000101.1:0-12072 GCA_052139835.1 Thermoguttaceae bacterium | reverse complement strand
CCACCCTTGACGACAGCCCCCCCAGGCGGATATACAGGGGAGTCTGCTTCGGCCCCGTCGTCTAACCAGGTTAGGACACAGGCCTTTCAAGCCTGGAACACGGGTTCAAATCCCGTCGGGGTCACTCGCGGAAGGGGGAGGGCGGAGGGGGGAAGGAGACACAGGCGGGCTGGCGGTTCCTTACCGGCCTCTCTTGGAACGCCGCCGCCGCTCCGCCTCGATCACCCGCATGATCTTGTCGACGGTCCTCGGGATGGCCGTGCGCCGGCCGGTTTCGATCCGCCAGAGGGTTTCCTGCCGGACGCCCGCCAGGTCGGCCAATCGCTGTTGACTCAGCCCGACGCCCTGGCGATCCCGGATGAGGTCGCGGGCCAGCGAGATTCGCGCGTACTGGAGGGCGGGGAATCGCCCCTGCTCGTCGGGCTTCGGCAGCGCCGGCATTTTTTGTCGTCCTCTCTAGCCCGCTCCGGAGGACAGCAGCGGCGAGTCGTGCTCGATCTGAAGTCGCTCGACAAGACACCCGGCCCTTTGGACATCGGCCACCGCGCTGCGGATGGCGGACTCCAGGCTGTCCGCGTCCCGGTGGAAGCTGATGAAAGGTGTCCCGCAGAAGGTTCCCGGCGTGCCGTCGTCGCAGCCCGCCTCAAAAAGCTTGTCAGCCAGTTCCTCGGTGATCTCGGTGCCTTCCTTGAGAATCAAATGGAACCCGTAGTTCATGGTTGCCTCCGATGGTGAGGGCAGGAGTCAACGGCCCGCCGAATATCCTCGGCGTGCCATTCCGGCACGCGCGGCGTGGAGTAGACGGCTTGGTCGCAGCCAGTCCGATCATGCTGTGGGCAGTACAATTTGCCCCAGATATGCGCCCTTGGACCGGCCAGCACCAACCGCCAGCCATGCCCCAGGGCGTAGTCCACTGCCGCGCGGATGTGCTTGTTCTTGTGGTTGTTCATCCTCCTAGCTATTCTAGCATGGCCGGCTTGGGGGAGAAGAGGGAATAGGCCGCCGGTTGTATCTCCGCCCCCGCCGGTTACAATCCCAATATAGGTTCCCGTAAACGCGAAGAAAAAACCATGAGCGACCCAACTGCCGACCTTCCGCCCTCGGGCGACTCGGAGACGCCGCCCAACCGCCGGGATAAACCCGGCGGCTCGCTTCCTCCGCCTTCCTACGACGCCCTGCTCGTGGTCTCCTTCGGCGGGCCGGAAGGCCCGGACGAGGTCATGCCCTTTCTGAAAAACGTGGCCCGCGGCAAGAATGTGCCGCCGCAGCGGCTGCAGGAAGTCGCCCGGCATTACGAGCCCTTCGGCGGCGTCAGCCCAGCCAACGCCCAGGTCCGCGCGCTGGTCTTCGCGCTGGTCACAGAGCTGAACGCCCACGGTCCGCGGCTGCCGGTCTACTGGGGCAACCGCCACTGGCATCCGCTGCTGGGCGATACGGTGCGGCAGATGGCCGAGGACGGCGTGCGGCGGGCGTTGGCGTTTGTCACTTCGGCGTTCGGCTCCTATCCCGGCTGCGGCCAATACGTCAAAGACATCGCCGCCGCCTGCCAGGAAGCGGGCGCCGAGGCCCCGCGGATCGACAAGCTGCGGCTGTTCTACAATCATCCGGGATTTATCGAGGCGATGGCCGATCGCGTCTGGGACGCGTTGGAATCGCTGCCCGCCGAGCGCCGCGCCGCCGCGCGGCTGGTCTACACGGCGCACAGCGTTCCCGCATCGATGACCTGCAATTGCTCCTACCAGCAGCAGCTTCAGGAGGCCTGCGCCCTGGTGTCGCAGCGGCTGGGACACGCACCCTGGCACCTGGCGTATCAGAGTCGCAGCGGGCCGCCGGGGCAAACGTGGCTCGAACCCGACGTGGCCGACTATCTCCGCGCGCTGGCCGCCGGCGGCGGGAGTCGCGACGTGGTCCTGGCGCCGATCGGGTTCGTTTGCGAGAACATGGAGACCGTCTACGATCTGGACGTGGAAGTTGGCCGGCTGTGCGAGGAGTTGGGTCTGAACCTGGTGCGGAGCGGGGTGGTGGGCAGCCATCGGCGTTTTGTGCAGATGATCCGTGAATTGGTCTTGGAGCGGACCGAGACCAAGCCCACGCGACTGGCCTTGGGGAGCCACGGTCCGGGGGCCGATTTCTGCGAGCCGCACTCGGAGGGATTAGAGATTAGGGATTAGAAAACCTTCCCCCTTCCGCCCTCCGCCCTCCCCCTTTGCTCCTCATCTCCGTGGTGAACCCCTCTTCGGTCATTCTGCGAGTTGCCCAGTCTTCCTCTTCTTCCCCAACGCGCGGCTCCGAGGCCGTCGCGCCCGCCCCGGAGGGCGGGGATTTTCGTCGCAAAAGGCGGAATCCCGCAGAATTGCCCTTGACCGGTGGGAATTCTCCAGGTATTTAACCGCTCCTTCTCGCAAACATCTTTTTGATCTCATCACCAAGCTCGTCATGGCTGTCTGGCCGAAGGTTCCTCGGGCGACCGCGGACAGCGTTTGAAAGCAAAGGAGAATCGTGTTGAAAGCGACCGCGAGCGTACTATGCGGATGGATGGCAGTCGTTCTGTGCTTCTCGGCAAGCCGGGTCTTGGCGGGACCCGCCGGCGGCGGACTGGCCATCCTGGTCGGCGCCGCGGGCGTGGCCCAGGCCGAGGGGACCAGTTCCCCGCCGGACGACAAGCGGCAACAAGCGGCCGATCTCCTGCGGCGGGCACGCCAGGCGATGAGGGAAAACGATCTGCCGACCGCGGAGATGTTGATCTCCCAAGCGGAATCGCTGAAGGTCGAATACTCGCCGATCACCATGGAGGACACGCCGCGGAAGGCCCGCCAGGCCCTGGAGCAGATTCGCAACGCCAACAGCGGACTGAGCGGACCGCCGGGCCAAGGATACCCGCCGCCGGGGGCGACCCCGAGGGCGGATGCGCCGGCCGACCCGTTCTACGGCCGCGTGAGGGCCCCCTCCGACGGAGCCCTGGCGGCCGGCGCGACGCCGGTCCTGCCGGCGCCGCCGACCGCGGACGATCAACACCTGCCCCCGGCCCTGGCCCGGCAAGCCGTGCCGACCGGCGCCGGCCGGCGGACCGAGAGCGACAACCTGTTGCGGCTCTCGCGGCGCGCCCTGGCCGTGGGTGATGTCCGCCGCGCCGTCGAGCGGCTCAACCAGGCCAAGCGTCTGGAGGTCCGCTATGGACCGTTGGACGACAGCCCGGCGAAGGTCGAGGCGACCATCGCCAAGTACCAGGAGATCGTGACGCTGGATCGCAACACGGAAGCGGGTCGCCGCGCCTATGCCCGCCTGTTGATGGAAGAGTCCGAGGCGTTGCTTCACTACGGGCAATTCGACGAGGCGGAAGAGTTGGCCAATCGTGCCGCCCAGCAACAGGTCACGTATAGTCCCTTCGAGGCCCGGCCGCAGAACTTGCTGGCGGAGATCGCCGCGGCCCGCCGGCAAAGCGACACGCTGATCCGGCCGTTGCCGCCGCCGGGCGATGCGCGCCCCATGACGGGGAGCGACAACACGACGGGAGTGGCGATGGTCAGCGAAGGGCTGGCCGTGCCGCCGCCCGCCGCGGGCCCGTCGCCGGAACCGGCGGTGGCGGCCGTCTACAATCCCGGCCGCGACACGACGTACAACGTGCAAGCGGCCGCCGTGCAAGCGGCTCCCACCACCCCGCCGCCGCCGCCCGGAGTTGCCGAGCCGGTGCCCCCCCCGCCCGAATCGCCAACTCCCGCCGCGCCACCGTCCTCGCCGCCGGCCTTGCCGCCGCCGGCCGCCGCTGCCGCGCCGGGCACTTCGCCGGGCTATGCCTTGTTCCAACAGGGCGAAGCCGCGCTGCGGGCGCATGACCGCGACAAGGCCCTGCAATGCTTCCGCCAGGCCGCCGCCTATGTCAACGAAATGGATCCCAGCACCGCCCAGCGGTTGCTGGATCACTTGCAATTGCTCTCCGCGCCCCCGGTGCGCGCCGGCCAGGGGCCGATGGGCCAGCCGGTCGTCGACGAAGAGGTCGCCAGGCAACAGGCGTTGGCGCGGCAGTTGGCCACGGAACTGGAGCGGCAGGAATCGGCCGCCCGTTCGATCCTGGAAAAAGACTCCAAAGGGGCCTTGGCCCTGCTGGAGCAAGAGCGCAAGCGGATCGAGGCGGCCGGTCTGACCCCGCAATACCGCGACATCCTCCTGAGGAACTGCGATCGCAGCCTGGCGGAGGTCCACGACTTCATCGCCAAGAATGGTCCCCGGCTCGAATTGGCCGACCGGAACAATCACACCCGGCAGGAGATCCAGCGCGAGAAGCAGGAAAGACTCGACCGGCAACAGAAGCTCCAGACGCTGGTGAATGAATACAACCACCTGATCGAGGAACAGCGCTACCCGGAGGCCGAAATCGTGGCCAAGCGCGCCGCCGAGCTGGACCCGAAGAATCCAGTCGTCGCGCAGCTCCAGGTGACGTCGCGCTTGGCGCGCAACGTCCGGGAGAGCAAGAAAGCCCAGGACGACCTGGAAAAGGGCTTCGTCGACGCCATGCTCAACGTGGACAAGGCCGCCAAGCCCTTTGACGACAACGACCCCTACCAATTCCCCGACCCGAGAACCTGGAAGGATCTCAAGGGGCGGCGTTCGCGGCTGGCCATGGAGCGTCAGCGGCGTCGCAACGAGCAGGAAGTGGAAATCGAAAAGAAGCTGAAGACGCCCGTTTCCGTGGCCTTCAACGCCACGCCGCTGAGCAAGGTGATGGAGCACCTGGCGCGGCTGGCGGACGTGAACGTGCACCTGGATCCGTCGGGCCTGGAGGCAGAGGGGGTCTCTTCGGACACGCCGATCACCATCGAGATCCGCCACGAAGTGATGCTCAAGAGCGCCTTGGACCTGATCCTGGAGCCGCTGCACCTCAGTTACGTGGTCAAGGACGAGGTGTTGAAGATTACCAGCGAGCAGATGCGCGCCGGGCAGGTCTACGCGGTGACCTACAACGTGGCCGACCTGGTGATCCCGATCCCGAACTTCACCGGCGGGCCGCACATGGGACTGCAGGGGGCCTACAGCACCGCGATGGCCAACGTCAGCGGTGGGAATTCGCCGAACATGATGACCACGCCGATGGCCATGGTGGCTTCCAGCAAGGACGGCAAGCAGTCGGGCATGATCAACCCGGCCGTGCTGGCCCAGTTGCCCGGCCAAACCGGCGCCGGCCAACAACCCAACAACACGCCCGCGGGCGCCAACGGCCCCGGCGGGGCGGGCGGCGGCGCGGGCGCCGATTTCGACAGCCTCATCGACCTCATCCACTCCACCGTCGCCCCCCAAACCTGGGACGAGGTCGGTGGACAGGGCTCGATCGCCAAGTTCGAGACCAATCTGAGCCTGGTCATCAGCCAGACCCAGGAAGTCCACGAGGAGATCGTCGACCTCCTGGAGCAACTGCGGCGCATGCAAGACCTGCAGGTCACCATCGAAGTCCGCTTCATCACCCTCAGCGACAGCTTCTTCGAACGCATCGGCGTGGACTTCGACTTCAACATCACGCAGAACAACACCAATCCCACGGCCGCCGGTTTCGGCCCCATCACGACCAGCAGCGTCACCGGCTTGGCCACGCGGAATTACGTGATCAACAACGGCACGGCCGTGGCGGGCCTGCAAAACCAAACCACCGGCAACCCGGCCGGATCGCCGGTCTTCACCTCCGACCTGGACATCCCCTTCTCGCAAGGCAGTTATTCCCTGGCGGTGCCGCAATTCGGCGGTTTCAACGCCGCGGCGGGCGCCTCGATGGGCTTCGCCATCCTCAGCAACATCGAGGCCTACTTCTTCATCAACGCCGCCCAAGGCGATACCCGCAGCAACGTCCTGCAAGCCCCCAAAGTCACCCTCTTCAACGGCCAGCAGGCCTTCGTCTCCGACACCTCGCAGACGCCGTTCGTGATCAGCGTGGTCCCCGTGGTCGGCGACTTCGCCGCCGCCGAGCAGCCGGTGATCGTGGTCCTCTCCGAGGGCACCTTCATGACCGTGCAGGCGGTGGTCTCCAACGATCGCCGCTTCGTCCGCCTCACCATCGTCCCCTTCTTCAGCAAGATCACGGCGGTGAACGAATTCACCTTCACGGGAACGACCTCGACGTCGACCGACACCACCCGTAACGGCCTGCTGCAAACCAATCCCGCCGGAAACCTCTTCAACAACAACAACGATACCACCACCACCTCGACGCAAGGGACGACGGTGCAGTTGCCGACCTTCTCCTTCGTGACCGTGACGACCACCGTCAGCGTGCCCGACGGCGGCACCGTGCTCCTGGGCGGCATCAAGCGGCTCAGCGAGGACCGCGAGGAATTCGGCGTGCCAATCCTCGATAAGATCCCGTACATCAACCGCCTGTTCAAGAACACCGCCATCGGCCGCGACACCTCCAGCCTGATGATGATGGTCACCCCCCGCATCATCGTGGAGGAAGAGGAAGAAGAAAAGATGGGCGTCACGGTGCCGTAATCACTTGGGTCTTTTCGCTCCCCCCGCGAACGTTTTGTTCCCTCCGCAGAACGTCGCCGGCTTGTCCCCCGAGCCGGCGACGTTCGTTTTGCTAAGGGATTTGGGGAAACAGGGATTTAGGGATTGGGGATTAGAGAACTCATCGTGCTCCGCCCTAAATCCCTAAATCCCGAAATCCCTAAATCCCCTTCCTTCACGCCGGGGCCAGCGACGCCAGCTCCTCGGCCAGCCGCCGCCGCGCCACGTGCAGTCGCCGCTTGATCGTGCCCACCGGCGAGTGGAAGTGGTCGCTCATCTCCAGCAGCGTGCGGCCGTCGAAGTAGAAGGCCACCAGCGTCTGGCGATCCATCGCGCCGAGCCGCCCCAGGCCGCGCCGCACCTGGGCACGGCGCTCCCCGGCCAGCATCTCTCCCAGCGGAGTGGGCTGCCGGGCACAAACGGCGGCGACCGACTCGTCCGCCGAAACCAGCGGCCGGCGACGCACCGCCCGATTGATCGCCATCCGCGCAGCCATCGACCGCAGCCAGCCCCCAAAGCTCTCCGGCTGCCGCAATTGCCCGATCTTCTGCAACGCGCGGAGGAAGATCTCCTGGCACACCTCCTGCGTCTCCGCGTCGTTGCCCAGGTAGCGGTACGCCGTGGCGTAAACCGCCCGCTGGTAACGCTCGATCAGCCCGCCAAAGGCCTGTCGATCGCCGCCCTGGGCGGCGTGCACCAGCCGCTGGACCGCCTCCCCGCGCTCCGTCGTGTCAATCCTTGTGCCGAACATGGTCCTGACTTCCCGAAAAAACGTGCCTGAAAGAGGGAGAACCGGCGCCGTGGGGTCCCGGGGGCCGGCAAGCGGATCGTCGCTGCGGCGCAAGCAGCACAGCTTCACTGGCTGGCTGGTCCGCCGGGGCTGACGCGTCGCCGTACAAACCTGATTCCGCGCCCGCGAGGGCTCAGGATCTCTGCCGGTTTGCCCGGTTTCGCGGTCGCGGGGACCGACTTGCCGGACACGCTACGCGGACCGGCAACCACCTCGCGAGCCGCATCGGAAGCAACCGCGCAACGGCCGACATGAAGCGCCCATGCGTCGTACCGGCCAGGCGATTCCCGCCCGTGCAATTGCCAAAAACCGAGGCGATCTTGCTGGTGACGATGTTGAGATAGCGATCCATGACAGTCCCTTTCGTTGCGCCGCTGCGCGGTGAGAGAGGACAAGACAATGTAACGGTTCTGCGGCGGTCTTCCCCGTGGAAGATGGCCGCTTTTCCTCAAGGCTCTAGTCTGACAGACCGGGCAGCCCTTGTCAAGTTGCACCGGGAAGGGCCAGGGGGACTATCCCCCCATCGGTCCCCATCGTAGACACGGCCGTCGTGGAAAGGTTCGCTCAGCCGGGGGTTTTTTCTTCCGCGGCGCCCTCTTCGGCCACCGACGGGACTACCCAGACCTTCAAGTCGCCCTCGATCTCCTGGGCCACGTGAATCTTGACCGTATAGAGCCCCAGTTCCTTCAGCGGCCCTTGCAGGCGAACCTGGTCTTGAGCGATGGTGATCTTGTTGCGTTTCAGGGCGTTGACGATCTCCACGGCGCCGACCGAGCCGTAGAGGTGGCCTTCGTCGTTGGCATTGGCCTCGATGGTCACGCTTTGCCGGCCCAGTTCCTCGGCCAGGGCGCGGAGGCCGGCGAGGCGGGCGTTCTCGATCTGCTCCAAGGCGGCGCGATGCTTCTGGACCATCCGCTTGTGATGGTCGCTGGCCACAGTCGCCAGGCCCTGCGGCAAGAGATAGTTCATGGCGAAGCCGGGCCGCACGACGACTACGTCGCCCTGCTGGCCCAGGTGTTCGACCGCCTGGATCAGCAACAGTTCAATGCCCCCGCTGGGAGCCTTGGGGAGCCGCTTCAGACCGGGCCGCTTCTTCGATTTGCTCTGGGGCATGGGACTGTCTTCTCTAAGTTCTAAGCTCTAAGTTCTAAGCTCTTAAAAAGGAATATCCGGGCCCCCGGAGGGCTCGGGGGCCGGAGGCATGTCGCCGTAGTCGTCGTCGGGGGGGCCAGCCTCGCTGGGCCGTGGGCCGCCCTGGGCCGCAGCCGCGGCCCGGCCGGGACCGCCGCCGGAGGCACCGCCGCCGCGGCTGCCCAACAGTTGCATCCGCTCGCCCACCACGCACAGTTTCGACCGCTTCTGGCCGTCGTTGCCCTCCCAGGTGTCGAGCTTCAACCGGCCCTCGATAAACACCGGCGCGCCCTTGGTGAGAAATTCGCAGGCCACCTCCGCCGTCCGCGCCCACAGCGTCACGTCCACAAACGTCGTTTGCTCGACCCATTCCCCGTTGGCGTTCTTGCGGCGATCGTTCACCGCCAGGCCAAGGTCCGTCACGGCCATGCCGCTGGCGATATAGCGCAATTCCGGATCGCGGGTCAGGTTGCCCAGCAGGATGACGCGGTTAAAGCTGGCCATGGCTGCTCCCACGGAACAGGGATTTCGGGATTTGGGGATTTAGGGATTTCGGGACTTGAGAACTCTCGGCTCTCTAAATCCCCAAATCCCTAAATCCCCCGACTACTCTTCCTCTTCGTCCAGGTCCGGCACTTCCAGTTCCTTCAGGTCGATATCGACGACGACCGCCGGGACGACAGCCGCGGGCACGGCTTCCGGCGGCGGAGCGCTCACGGGGGCACTCTGGGCATGCGCCACCACGGCCTCGACAATCCGCGGATCGACCTTCAAGAACAAGTATCGCAAGATCACCTCGTTGATCTGACATTCCCGCTTCAAGGTCACCAACTGGGCGCCGGGCAGGCGGAAATACGTCAGCCAATAGGTCCCCTTGCGGTGCGACTTGATCGGGTACGCCAAGCGGCGCTCTTCCCACAGCCGGCTCACCAGGATCGTGCCGCCGAACTTCTGAATCGTTGCGTCAATCTGGCCCGACACCGCCTCCGGATCGTGTCCGTAGCGGCTGGAGTCCAGGATGAACATGCCTTCGTAGACGTTTTCGGTCAAGACCATGCTCCTGCGTTTCCGCGGCCTCAATTATAGCGATTCATGCAGACTTCGAGGCCCTCGCGGGCCCAGGTCACCACTGCTTCAGCGGCCCGCACGATGGCCGCCTCCACGTCGGCAATCTCCCCGGCGGGAAACTTGCCCAGCACGTAATCCACCGCGTCCCAGCCTGGCGGCGGCGAGCCGATGCCGATCCGCAGGCGGGCAAACTCCTCGCTCCCCAGGCGATGGATGATGTCTTCCAACCCTTTCTGTCCCCCCGAGGACCCCGCCCCGCGCAGGCGGAGCTTGGCCACCGGCAGGTTCAAGTCGTCGCAGACGACCAGGATGTCCTCGTTTGGTATTTTGTAAAAGTCTCGCGCGGCCAGCACGCTGGCCCCGCTCAGGTTCATATACGTCCAAGGCGTCAGCAGGAGGGCCTTTTGTCCTTCGAGGTCGGCCTCGAGCACCTCGCCTTGAAACCGGCGTTTGGCCGGCCCGGCGGCGAAGTGGCGGGCCAACTCCGCCAGGACCGCCCAACCGATGTTGTGTCGCGTCTGCTGGTAACGCCGGCCCGGATTGCCCAGTCCCACCACGAGTTTCATGGGCAACACCCCGCCAACAGGCCAGGCAGCTTAGCTTTCCTCCGTCTCTTCTTCGGGCTTGGCGCCGATCACCTCCGGTTCGCCCGGCGCCGCCGCGGCCTCCTCCCCCTCTTCCGGCTTCTCCACCGGCACGATGCACTGCACGAGGATCGTCTCCGGCTCGCCGAACACCCGCGCCTTCGCCGGCAGTTCCAGCGCGGCCAAGGTGATTGTTTCGTTAAGTTTCAAGTGGTTGACGTTCACGTGGAGCTTGTCGGGGATGGCGCCGGCCGGGCACTCCACCTCGATCTGATGCACCAGTTGATCGACCACGCCCCCTTCTTTCACCCCGGGGGCCTCGCCGCGAAGCTCGATGGCCACCACGACCTTGACCAGTTCGTCGGCGGAAATCCGCGTGAAATCGACGTGGACCACGCTGGTCCCCCAGGTATCCCACTGGAGTTCCCGGATAAAAGCCGATTCGCTGACCGCCCCGGTCAGGTCCACCAGGCGGCTGCCGTGGCGCAGCGCGGTGTCGAGCCGCTCGGCAGAGATCGCCAGGGCGACGGGTTCCAAGCCGTGGCCGTACAAGACGGCGGGGACCTTGCCCCCCCGCCGGAGCCGGCGGGTATGGTGTTTTCCCCGGGTTTCCCGGGCGGCTACCTCAAGTTGTTCGGCCATGCCGGTCCTCAGTTCTCTCTACGAGCGATCGGTTGCGAATCTAGTTATTTTGACCCTTTGGCGGAGAAATACAAGCCCAGCGGCGAGAATTTTCTTCGCGGGGCGGCAAGCGGAGAAATTTCCTGCCCCCCCCAAGCCCGCTGGGCCTGGAAATGTCGCCCCCGCTTCCCCACGCCCGTTGGACGCAGCCGGCGGGAATGGCGGCGTTGACCCGAGATTCTGGCCCTAGTAAAATGGGGGGTGGCGTTCCTCACAACAATGAAGCAACGAACATGACTCGAATCGAAGAGCTTGAAACGGCGGTCGCCTCGCTTCAGCAAGACGAGTATGCCCAATTCCGCCAATGGTTTCTCGCCCGCGACTGGGAGAATTGGGACCGGCAGATTGAGGAAGATTCGCGCTCGGGCAAACTGGACTTCCTGCTTTCCGAGGCCGCTGAGGCAAAGAAGAACAATGCCCTCAGAGACCTCTAATGCACCGCACAACCCCGCAGTTTTGGCGGCGGTATAGGCGATTGCCCGAGAGCGTTCGGGAACTGGCCGCCAAGAACTTCCAGCTTCTCAAGACGGATCCCCGGCACCCATCGCTTCAGTTCAAGAAGGTTGGAGGCTTCTGGTCGGCTCGGGTCGGGTCGGGCTCGCACACCGGGCGTTGGCGGTGGAGGACGGCGGCGATTACACCTGGGTGTGGATCGGCAGCCACGATGAGTACGAGGGGATGATCGCGGGCAGATGATGGGCGAAAAATCATGCCCCCGCGCCCCCATGTCCGCCAGACGCGGCCGGCGGAAGATTGGGGCGGCGGGCGCGACGTTTTGTGGCAGTTCCGTTCCCGCCGGCGGGCTTGGCGGTAAGAATCAAGGCGGGAGCCAAAGGGCCGCCCCCCTCACTTGAACAGCACGCTGACCGATTCGTTCCAGTGAATCCGCTTGATCGCTTCGCCCAACAGGGGGGCGATGCCCAAGACGGTGATCCGCGGATTGGCCTTCTCCGGCGGCAGGGGAATCGTGTCGGTAATGACCAGGCCCTCGATCGGCGCCGAGACGATCCGCTCGACGGCCTTGCCCACCAGCAGGCCGTGGGTGGCGGCCAGGAAAATCCGCTTCGCCCCGGCCTGGTGCATCACCTGGGCCGCCCCGACAATCGAGCCGGCCGTGCTGATCATGTCGTCGAAGATCAAGGCGACTTTGCCTTCGATCGGGCCGCCGATGACGTGGGCCTGGCGGGTCTTCTCGGCACTGCTGCGTCGCTTGTCGATGATCGCCAGGTGGCCGCCCAACCGCACCGTGTGGGCCACGGCCCGCTTGATGCTCCCCTCGTCCGGGCTGACGACCACCAGTTCGTCGTCGGCGAAATTCAGCGAGCG
>JBKQVT010000100.1:0-31395 GCA_052139835.1 Thermoguttaceae bacterium | reverse complement strand
CCGGCAAAGCAGTTCGAGAAAGTCCAACATCTTCTGAACAACCGCCCCCGAAAACGTCTCGGCTATCGAACGCCCCTCGAAATCCTCAGTTCCCGACTTCGTTGCGATTGAGACTTGACATCACCATCCTTCATCCTTCTTTTCATCCGCCGACGTACTTCGCGTAAAGCGACCGGGCAACGGCCGGATCGCTGGTGCCGCCGATGATCGCGCGGCCGTCGGCGAAGACCGTCAACTCGTAGGCGTCGACCTTCAGCCGCACGAGGAACTGGTTTTGCACCAGCGGGCCGAGCCCCGCCAGCCGTCGGGCCAGCTCCTCCAGCGAGACCCCGGGGCCCGCGGGGGTCAACTGCACGGCGTTGCGGCCGCAGAGCACGGCCGGCCGGCTCCCCCCTTCGCCCCGCAGCCAGGGAAACTCGCGCCGCTTGCAGCACGGGCAATCGACCTGCCCGCGAAGCCCGGCCACGTCGATCTGGCGGACGCGGCAACTCCATAAATCGACGACCGTGAGGCTCGTTGAGACGGCCTCCAGCGCGCCGCTGAGGATCTTCATCGCCTCGACGGCCTCGATGGCCGCAATGACGCCGACAATGGGCGCCAGGATGCCGGCCGTGTCGCAGGTGGGCGTGCTCCCCGGCGGCGGACAATCGCCCAACAGGCACCGCAGGCAGGGCGTTCGCCCCGGCACGATGGTCATCGCCCTGCCTTCGGCCCCCACGCAGCCGCCGTAGATCCACGGCACGCCGCGGGAGACGGCCACGTCGTTGAGGAGAAACCGGGTCTCGAAATTGTCCGTCCCGTCGACGATCACGTCGACGCCCTCGCACAGCCGCTCGATATTGCCATGATCCACGTCGGCCACAATCGGCTCGATGGCCACGGTCGCGTTGGCCGAACGCAGCTTGGCGGCGGCGGCAATCGCCTTGGGCAGTCCCGCGCGGGCGTCCTCCTCGTCGAAGAGCACCTGGCGATGGAGGTTGCCCAGCTCGACCACGTCGCGATCGACGATGCGGACGGTGCCGACGCCGCCGCGCACCAGGGTGTTGGCCGCGGCGCATCCCAGCGCGCCGCAACCGCAGACCAGCGCGCGGCCTTCCCGCAGCCGCCGCTGGCCCTGATCGCCCAGCGGCGGGAATCGCGTCTGTCGCAGGTAACGGTCCGGCATAACTCAAAGGTCTTGGGTTTTGGGTTTTGGGTCTTGGGTCTTGGGTCTTGGGTCTTGGGTCTTGGGTCTTGAAACTAAGACCTAAGTCCTAAGACCCAAGTCCTCCTTCTTGAGCACTTCCGCCAGGAAGCCGGCGGTCACGGAGCCGGGGGTCCTGGCGACCATTTCGGGCGTCCCCTTGGCGACGACGCGGCCGCCCTCGTCGGCCGCGCCGGGACCCAGGTCGATGATGTAGTCGGCGGCCTTCATCATTTGCAGGTTGTGCTCGACGACCAGCAGCGAGTGGCCCACGCTCAGCAAGGCGTCGAAGCAATCCAGCAACTGGACGATGTCGGAGAAGTGCAGCCCCGTGGTCGGCTCGTCGAGGATGAACAGGCTGCGGCCCCGCTTGGCGGCCGACATGTAGCCGGCCAGTTTCAGCCGCTGCGACTCGCCGCCGGAGAGGGTGTTGGCCGGCTGGCCCAGCCGCACGTAGTCCAGGCCCACGTCGATGAGCCGTTTCAGCCGGGCCTGCACCTTGGGCTGGCCGCGGAAGAAGGTGAAGGCCTCGCGGACCGTCATTTCCAGCACGTCGGCGATGTTGCGGCCACGGTAAGTGACGTCGAGGATCTCGTCGCGGTAGCGGGTGCCGTTGCACTGGCTGCACTTCATGTACACGTCGGCGAGAAACTGCATGTCGATCTGCAGGTAGCCGTCGCCGTGGCAGGCGCTGCAGCGGCCGCCGTCGACGTTGAAGCTGAAGTGCCCGGCGTTGTAGTTCCGCGTCCGCGCCTCGACCGTGTCGGCGAAGACCGCGCGGATCTCGTCGAATGCCTTCAGATACGTGACCGGGTTGCTCCGCGGCGAGCGGCCGATGGCGCTCTGATCGACCATGATCACGTCGTCGATCTGGCCGTCGCCGTAGACGTCGTCCAGGGGATAGGGCTTGGGGGCGTCCTTCCGCAGGCGGCGGCAGAGGGCCGGATAGAGCGTGTTCTCTACCAGCGTGCTCTTGCCCGAGCCGCTTACGCCCGTCACCAGGCAGAGCAGGCCCAGGGGGAATTCCACGGTGACGCGGCGGAGGTTGTTGCCGCGGGCGCCGGCGAGGCGGATCCAGCCGTGGTTGGGCTCGCGACGGCGGGCCGTGGCGCCGGCGCCGCGGCGGCCGGCCAGGTAGTCGCCGGTGAGGCTGTCGGAGGATTGTTCCATTTCCCGCGGCGTGCCCTGGAAAACGATGCGTCCGCCGCGCTCCCCGGCGCCGGGACCGATCTCGATGACCTGGTCCGCCGCCCGGATGATCGCCTCCTCGTGCTCGACCACCACCACCGTGTTGCCCCGCCGCTTCAAGCGGGCGATGGTCTCGACCAGCCGGCGGATGTCGCGGGCGTGCAGGCCGATCGACGGCTCGTCCAGCACGTAGAGCATGTTCACCAGGCTGGAGCCCAACGCCGAGGAGAGCGCCACGCGGCGGGCCTCGCCGCCGCTGAGCGTCCGCAAGGTGCGGTCCAGCGTCACGTAGTCCAACCCCACCGCTTCCAGGTACGACAGCCGCGCACGCACCTGTTCGAGCATCACCCGGCCGATGGTCTCCTCGGACTCGGGCAAGGAGAGCGCGCGGAAGAACTCGATGGCGTCGCGGACCTTCATCGCCGCGAGTTCGGCGATATTGCGGCCGCCGATGCGGGCGTCGAGGGCCTCGGGCCGCAGCCGCGAGCCGCCGCAGGCCGGGCAGGGCCGGTAGCTCCGCCAGCGGCTGAGAAACACGCGGAGGTGCATCTTGTACTTCCGCCGCTCCAACCAGGCGAAGAAACCCTCCAGCCCGCCGAATTTCCGCTCCGGCACCCCATGGACGATCAATTCCCGCTGCTGCGGCGTCAGCTTGGAAAACGGCACGTCCACCGGCAAGTCGTAGTCGGCGGCCAGCGCCAGCAACTCCTCCAGTTCGTGGGCGTAGGCCGGCGTGTTCCACGGCGCGATGGCCCCGGCGGCAAGCGTCTTGTTCGCGTCCGGAACCACCAGGTCCATGTCCAGGCCGATGACGTTGCCGAAACCCTTGCACTCCGGGCAGGCGCCCAGCGGGCTGTTGAAGCTGTACAACCGCGGCTCGGGCGGGGGATACTCGATGCCGCAATCCTCGCAGGCCAATTGCGAACTGAAGCCCAACCGCCGCCACGGCCGGCCGTCGATGGAAAGAAGGCGGAAGGAATTCGGAAATCGGAATTCGGAATTCGGAAGCGAGCCGGAGGCGTTAGCCTCCGGATGAGGCGGAAGGCTCTCCCCCTCGCCGTTTTCGACGAACACGTAACAGCGGCCCTGCCCCTTGGCAAAGGCCGTCTCCAAGGAGTCGCGGAGGCGATGCGGGCTGGTGCTGCCGGCGGTCAGGCGGTCGAGGACCACGTACAGCCGCTCGCGGGCCGCGGCCGCGCTGTCCTTTGCGCCATTGCCGCTCGGCGCGTCCAGCGCCACCATCCGGCCGTCGAGGATCGCGCGGACGAAGCCTTCTTCCCGCAAGGCGGCCAACGCGGCGGCCTGGTCGCTCCCCAGGGGCAAGTCCTGGGCGAAGGCGACCAGCAGGCGTTTGCCCGGCGGCAGAGAGGCCAACACCCCGGCCGTGCTCTCGGGCGTGTCGCGACGCACCTCCTGCCCGCACTGACGGCAGAAGACGTGGCCGATCTTGGCAAACAGCAGCCGCAGGTGGTCGGCCACTTCGGTGGCCGTGCCCACGGTCGAGCGGCTGGAGCGGCTGGTGTTCTTGCCGGTCACCGCGATGGCGGGGGGGATGCCGTCGATGAGTTCGGCCTCGGGCTTTTCCAGCCGCTGCAAGAACTGCCGCGTGTAGGCGGAGAAGCTCTCGATGTAGCGCCGCTGCCCCTCGGCATAGAGCGTGTCCAGCGCCAGGCTGCTCTTGCCGCTGCCGCTGAGTCCGCAGAGCACGATCAATTTCTGCCGCGGGATGTCGAGGTCGATCGACTTGAGGTTATGGACCTTGACTCCCCGCAGCACGATAGGACCGGCGGTCATGGTTCGCCCCAGCCGGGTGCGTTGCTATTAGTCCAAACTGGCATTATAGCACGGCCCACGGCGCGGAACCAGGACGCAGAAAAAAGCCGTCGCCTCCGTCTCGCCCCTCGCTTGCGGTTTCGCAAGGGTTCCGGTCTACTTGGAATATGAATGAAGATTTTCGCGGCCGGCGGGTGACGGTGATGGGCCTGGGCCATTTCGGCGGCGGCACGGCGGCGGCCCGCTGGCTGGCCCGGCTGGGCGCGCAGGTCACGGTCACCGACGCGGCCGACGAGGCCGCGCTGGCCGACGCCCTGGCCGGCCTGGCCGACGTGCCCATCGCCGCACTGCACCTGGGCGGCCATCGGGAAGCGGATTTTCAAGATGCCGAATTGGTGGTGGTCAATCCGGCGGTGCGGCCGGGAAACCGCTTCCTGGAAATCGCCCGACAGGCCGGCGCCCGGATCGAAACCGAAATCGGCCTCTTCCTGCGGGCCTGCCCGGCGCCGGTGATCGGCGTGACCGGCTCCAACGGCAAGTCGACCACGGCCGCCATGACGGCGGCCATCCTCAAGGCCGCGGGCGTCCGCGCCTGGCTCGGCGGCAATATCGGCGGCAGCCTGCTGGACGAGCTGGATGAAATCCGCGGCAAGGACTGGGTCGTGCTGGAGTTGAGCAGTTTCCAGTTGTGGCACCTTGCCCCTGACGTGCCCATGCCGAAGGTGGCCGTCGTGACCGGCTGCCGGCCCAACCACCTCGACTGGCACGAGTCGTACGCCGACTACGTGGCGGCCAAGCAGCGGATTCTCACCGGCCAGACGGCCGCCGACGTGGCCGTGCTGAATCCCTTCGATGCCGAGGTCAGTTCCTGGGGCCGCCTGGTGCGGGGGCGGCAGGTGCCGCTGGTGCCGCCGGACGCTTTGCCGCCGCTCCTCTTGCCGGGGCAACATAACCTTCTCAACGCGGCCTGCGCGGCCGCCGCTGCCGCCGTCGCCGTCGCACCAGCCAGCGAGCCGCGGGGTTTATCCCCGCGGTTTCCCGGCGCCACCACCGACCTTTCCTCTCCCCTCCGCGGCCTGGAGACCTTCGCCGGCCTGCCGCAACGCTTGGAGTGGTTCGCCGTGGTGGACGGCCGGCGCTTCTACAACGACTCGGCGGCCACGACGCCCGAGTCGACCGTGGCCGCGTTGGAGGCCCTCGATCGTCCGCCCTGGCTGCTGGCCGGGGGCGCCGACAAGGGGTGCGACTTCGGCCCGTTGGTCAAGGCGATTGCCCGGCGTACGCGCGGCGTGGCGCTATTCGGCGCGGTGGCGGGGATGTTGCAAGGCCGCATCGCGGCGGAGGACCCACGGTTGCCCTGCGTGGCCGTCGGCGCCATGGCCGAGGCCCTCCAGTGGTGCTGGGATCGTTCGCAAGTGGAGGATCGGATCCTGCTTTCGCCGGCCTGTTCCAGCCACGATCAGTTTTGCAACTTTCGCCAGCGCGGAGAGCAGTTTGTGGCCTTGGTCTCGGCCTTGGCCGCGGTCCGGAATGTGATAGAATGAGAAAAGCCCCGCGACTGCGTCGCGGGGGCAAAAGGCGAAGCGATGAGGTGAGATATGAAAGTCGTCCATTACGAACAAATCGCGGCCGCGGCAGTCGATACCGAGGGGGCGGCGGGCTGCCGCATCCGCTGCCTGATCGGCCCCGACGACCGCGCCCCCAGTTTCACCATGCGGCACTTCGAGATCGACCCCGGCGGCTACACGCCCGAGCACGCCCACGGGCACGAGCATGAGGTGTTCATCCTGGAGGGGACCGGCGTGGTGCGCGAGGGCGGACAGGAACATCCGCTACGGCCGGGGACCGTGGTCTTCGTGCCGCCGCAGCAGGCCCACCAGTTCCGCAATACCGGCACGACCCCGCTTTGCTTCCTCTGCTTGATTCCGCATCCCTTGCGGGGCGCCGGCGACGAGTGTCTGCTGGCCTGCGGCTGCGAATGAACGACAATTCGGAAGTCGGAAGTCGGAAGTCGATTTGAGGTTCGCATGTCCGCTGCTGCCCAGGAAATTGCCCGGCTGCGGGAAGAGATCCGCCGCCATGACTATAAGTATTATGTCGAGGCGGCGCCGGAGATCAGCGACCGCGAGTATGACCGGCTGCTGGAGCGGCTCAAGGAGCTGGAGGCCGCCCATCCCGAGCTGCTCACCCCCGACAGCCCCACGCAGCGGATCGGCGACCAGCCCGTCGAAGGGCTCCGCCAAGTCGCCCATCGCGTGCCGATGCTCTCCATCGACAACACCTACAGCATCGAGGAGCTGAAAACCTACGGCCAGCGGACCGCCAAGCTGCTCCACGGCGATCCGATCGCCTGGGTGGTCGAGCTGAAGGTCGACGGCGTGGCCGTCTCGCTGGTTTACGAGGAGGGGCTCCTGGTCCGGGGCGTCACCCGCGGCGACGGCCGCACGGGCGACGACATCACCCACAACGTCCGCACCATCCGCGACGTGCCCTTGCGACTGCACGGCAGGCACGTGCCGCCGCTGGTGGAAGTCCGCGGCGAAATCTACATGACCAATTCCGACCTCGTGCGGCTCAACGAGCAACAGAAGGCCGAGGACAAGCCGCTCTTTGCCAACACCCGCAACGTGACCGCCGGCAGCGTCCGGCAGCTCGATCCGCGGATTTGCGCCCAGCGGCGGCTGCGGTTTTTTTGCCATTCGGTCGGCGACACCGCGGGGCTGAAGGCCCGCACGCACATGGAATTCCTCGACGAAATGCGGAGCCACGGCCTGCCCGTCACGCCCGAGGTGGCCTGCTTCGAGTCGTTCGACGCCGCCGTGGCCCACTGCGAGGAGTTGATCGAGCGGCTGCACGAGCTGGACTTCGAGATCGACGGCCTGGTCTTGAAGGTCAATCGCTTCGACCAGCGTGACCGGCTGGGCTCGACCTCGAAGTGCCCCCGCTGGGTGATCGCCTACAAGTTCGAGAAATACGAGGCCACAACCAAGCTGCGGGAGATCCGCGTGCAGGTGGGCAAGACGGGGGCGGTCACGCCGGTGGCCGACCTCGAACCGGTCGAGCTGGCCGGCACCATCGTCAGCCACGCCAGCCTGCACAACGCCGACGAGATCGAGCGCAAGGACGTGCGGCCCGGCGACGTGGTGGTGGTCGAAAAGGCGGGCAAGATCATTCCGCACGTGGTCCGCGTGGAGAAGAGCGAGCGGCAGCACGCCTTGCGGAAGTTCGTCTTCCCCACGGCCTGCCCCGAGTGCGCCACGAAGCTCGTCAAGGACGAGGGGGGCGTGTACATCCGCTGTCCCAACCCGCAGTGCCCGGCGCAGGTGAAGGAGCGGATCCGCTATTTCGCCGGCCGCAACGCCATGGACATCGAGGGGCTGGGCGACAAGTTGATCGACCAGTTGGTCGGCCAAGGGCTGGTCGCCGGCTGCGGCGATCTTTACCGCCTGACGCTGGATCAACTGATGGAATTGGAGCGGATGGGCCGCAAGTCCTCGGAGAACCTGCTCGCGGGGATCGCCGCCAGCAAAGACCGCGGGCTCGCCCGGCTGCTCAACGGCCTGTCGATCCGCCACGTCGGCACGCGGTTGGCCGCGGTGCTGGCCGAGCGGTTCGGGTCGATGGATGCACTTATTGCCGCGAGCGTCGAGGAGCTAAGCGACACCATGGAGATCGGGCCTATTATCGCGCAGAGCGTGTACGATTTTCTCCACGGCAAGTTCGGCTCCGAAACCATCGCCGACTTGAAGAGCGTCGGCGTGAAGATGGAGGCCCCGCGCGTGCGGGCATCGCGGGCCCTGGAGGGCAAGACGCTGGTCGTCACGGGCACGCTGGCCAAGTACAGCCGCGACGAGATCAACGAGTTGATCGCCCGCCACGGCGGCCATGCCGCCTCCAGCGTATCGAAGAACACCGATTACGTCGTCGCCGGCGAGAAGGCCGGCAGCAAGCTCGACAAGGCGCGGCAGTTGGGCGTAAAGGTGCTCACGGAAGCCGAGTTCGAGAAATTGCTGAAAGTGTAAACGACACCTGCGCGGGTATGCCATTCCAGAACTGTGGCCACTACTCGCGTCGACGGGAAGAGTGCGGTCCACCTTATGGAGGAAGATTATGGCCGAAATTGACCAACTCCAAATCCCGGACGCGGCGAAAGACGACCCTAAATCGTTTGAGCTGCTTCGAGTGTGGGTTGCCAACAACGGCCAGCATGTGGCCTTGCGAACGGCCGTTTGGACGGACCCGGCCGCGTGGGGGCTTATGCTGAGCGACCTGATGCACCACATTGCAATCTCTTATCACCAGGATGAAGGGCTCGACCGGATAGCGACCCTGCGACGGATCAAAGCAGGTTTGGACGCAGAATTGGCCTCGCCGACGGACCACCCCACTGGTGGTTGATTCTGTGGCACGCACCCCGGGGGTGGGAGAGCGGATTGCGGCGAGAAGCCATTTTCTGGTACAATCGTGGTTGTGAGGGTTGTTCCCTTGGAGGGCCTGCGATGACGATTCTGGAGACCGGCGATAACGGCGATCTGCGGGTGCCCGCCAGGCTGATCGGCGGTGTCAAACCGCATACGCCCTTCGAGTTGCAAGTCACCGGCGAGGTTCTTACCCTTCGCCCCCTGGCAGGGCAGCCGCCGTTGCGACAGGACGCTACGCCAGCCCAGCGGGCGGAGGCCATTCGGCAATGGGCGGCCACGTGCCCGCCCGTGCCTCGGCTGCCGGACGCCGCCTTCCAGCGTGAGAACTGGTACAGCTAATGCCGCAGTACTTCCTCGACACCAACGTGCTGCTGCGCATGGCGGATCGCGCGTCCGCGCAGCACGCCGCGGCGGTGGCGACCATTTCAGTTGTGGCTGGTCGAGGGGATGAGCTGTTCCTGGCCCCACAAGTGCTGATGGAATTCTGGTCTGTGGTGACCCGTCCCCTCGAAGGGAATGGCTTTGCTTGGACGGCCGAGCAGGCGAGGGCCAAGGTTACTGAACTCCTCGGAGAGTTTTCGCTCCTGCCCGAAACGCCCGCGGTTTTCGAGGAATGGCTGCGATTGGTCGCGCTGCGGGGAGTGACGGGCAAGAAGGTGCATGACGTGCGTTTGGTCGCTCTGATGAACGTCCATCAGCTCAAGCACCTGATAACCTTCAATACCCGCGATTTTGATGGCTACGGCATTGATGCCGCGTCACCCGACGAGATTGCGGGGAACTGATCGCCCGCCACGGCGGCCATGCCGCCTCCAGCGTATCGAAGAACACCGATTACGTCGTCGCCGGCGAGAAGGCCGGCAGCAAGCTCGACAAGGCGCGGGAGCTGGGCGTAAAGGTGCTCACCGAAGCCGAGTTCGAGAAATTGCTGGAAGCATAGCGGCCGTAGTCCATCGGGTGGCAACGTCACCGCGAGAAAGTTCTCACGCAAAGGAAGAGGAGATGGCGGGTGAATCGGCGGCCAGCGGAGCTATTCGAACTTTCCCTCTTCTTCTCCGTACCTCTGCGCCTTTGCGTCTTGGCGCCTTTGCGTGCAATACCCCTGCCCAAAGACCCTTTCGGACCCCTGGGCGTCGTTGCTGCTGTTTCAGCGCGGACTACTTCGCCGCCTTCCGCTCCGCCACCCCCAACTCCTTGAGCTTCGCCGCCACGTCGGCCGCATGGCTGGCCGTCTTCACCGCCTTGTCGATGAAGAGAATCTTGCCGTCGGCGCCGATGTAAAACGTCCAACGCTGCGCCACCGGACGCACCGCGCTAGTGACTCCGTAGGCCCGCGCGACCGTGCCCTTGGGGTCGCTGAGGATCGGGTAATCGGCCCCAACCGACTCGGCAAACTTGCGGTTCTTCTCCGCCGCATCGACGCTGGCGGTGAAATAGGCGGCCGCAAACTTCCGCAAGGCCGCGCCGCCGGCGCCGAACGACTTGCACTCGGCCGTGCAGCCGGGCGTGAAGGCCTTGGGAAACCAGGCCAGGACGACCGCCTCCTTGCCGTGGTAATCGGCCAGGTGATAGGTCTTGCCGTCGCTGCCCGGCAGGGTGAAATCGGGGGCCGGGTCGCCGGGCTTCAGCTCGGTCGCGGTCGTCCGATCCACGGCCCACAGCACGCCCGCACAGCCGGCAATCGCTGCAAAAATCAGGTAAAACCATCGCATGGAAGTTCTCCTCATAAATAAGGTCTTAGGTCTTGGGTCTTAGGTCTTAGTTTCAAGGCCCAAGACCTAAGGCCCAAGATCCAACACCGCCGTGCCGCTAAGACGATCATGTTTCAAATCCGCCAGGGCCTTGTTCGCCTCGGCCAGGGGATATAACGTCGTGTGCGGCCGGACGGGAATCTCGGCCGCCTCGGCCAGCAGCCGGCGGCCGTCCTGCCGCGTGTTGCACGTCACCGAGCGGAGGTCGCGCTCGTAGAACACATAGCGATCGTAGTCCATCGCCGGGATGGGCGTCATGTGGATGCCGGCCAAGGCCAGCGTGCCGCCCTTTTTCAGCGCCTCCAGCGCCGGCGGCACCAACTCGCCCGCCGGGGCGAAGAGGATCGCGCTGTCGGTCCGCAGCGGCATATCGGCCGCGTCGGCCCCCACCCAGGCCGCCCCCATCTGCCGGGCCAACTCGCGGTGCCGCTCTTCGCGCGTGACTACGTAGACCCGGCAGCCGCGGTGCCGGGCGATCTGGATCAGCACGTGGGCCGACGAGCCGAAGCCGTACATGGCCAGGGTTCCGCCGCGGGGCAGATTGGCCCGCTCCAGCGCGCGATAACCGATGATGCCCGCGCACAAGAGCGGCGCCGCCTCGACGTCGCTGAAGGCGGCGGGGATGGCGTAGGCGAAGTCCTCGCGCACCACGGCATATTCGGCGTAGCCGCCGTCGGCGTGATAGCCGGTGAATTGCGCCTGCTCGCAGAGGTTTTCCCGGCCGGCGGCGCAGTATTCGCATTGGCCGCAGGTGGACCGCAGCCAGGCGATGCCAGCCCGCGCGCCGAGGGCAAGGGTTCCGCGGCAGCCCGGCCCCAGTTTCTCCACGATGCCGACGGCCTGGTGGCCGGGGATGACGGGCATTTTTCGCCGCGCGAGGTCGCCCTCGACCACGTGCAGATCGGTGCGGCAGACGGCGCAACAGTGCAGTCGCAGCCGCAGTTCGCCCGGCCCCGGCTCGGGCAGGGGCACTTCGCGCAGACGCAGCGGGGCCGTTTCCACCGCCGCGATCTCGTCCAGCACCATGGCTCGCATCGTCTTGCGCCCTCCGCCTGCGCTTGCTGAATGGTAGGCAGGGCGGGGGATAAAGACAAGGCGGACGACGTGACGATGCTTCTTGCACGCGGGGTGCCACTGCTGGCTTGTCCAGCAGTGCAGAATTCCCGGCCGGAGCAACACTGCTGGACAAGCCAGCAGTGGCACCCACGCCGGACGAGCGCTCTTACCGCCGCGGCTTGAAGACCACCGTGGCCAGCGGGGGCAGCGTCACCGCGATCGAGGCCGGCCGGCCGTGGCTCTCGCGGGGCTCTGCCTGCACGCCCGGACCGTTGCCCATGTTGCTGCCGTTGTAGAAGGTCGAGTCGCTGTTGAAGATTTCCTCGTACCAGGCCACTTCCGGCACGCCCAGGCGGTGGTGATACCGCGGCACGGGCGTGAAATTGCAGCAGACGACGAGGAAATCTCGTGGGTCCTTGGCCGCCCGAATGTAGCTCAGCGTGCTGTCCTCGTGGTTGTGGCAGTCGATCCACTGGAAGCCGTGATAGTCGAAATCGACTTCGTAGAGGGCCTTCTCGCGGCGGAGCATGGCGTTGAGGTCGGCCACGCACTTCTGCAGGCCGCGGTGCGTATCCCACTGCAAGAGGTGCCATTGCAGGCTCTCGTCGAAATTCCACTCGTTCCACTGGCCGAAGTCGCACCCCATGAACAGCAGCTTCTTGCCCGGATGCGTCCACAAGTAGCTGTAGAGCAGCCGCAGGTTGGCAAACTTCTGCCAGAGGTCGCCGGGCATCTGGTCCAGCAGCGATCCCTTGCAGTGGACGATCTCGTCGTGCGAAAGCGGCAGCACGAAGTTCTCGTGGAAGGCGTAAATCAGGCTGAAGGTCAGCTCGTCGTGGTGATACTTGCGGTGGATGGGCTCGTGGTGCATGTAGCCCAGGGTGTCGTTCATCCAGCCCATGTTCCACTTGAGACTGAAGCCCAGCCCGCCCAGGTACGTGGGCCGCGAGACGCTCGGCCAGGCGGTCGATTCCTCGGCGATGGTGAGGATGCCGGGGAACTGGCCGTGGGCCTGCTCGTTGAGCTGCTTGAGGAAGCCGATGGCCTGGATGTTCTCCCGCCCGCCGTATTCGTTGGGCAGCCAGTCGCCGTCCTGGCGGCTGTAATCCAGATAAAGCATCGAGGCCACGGCGTCGACGCGGACGCCGTCGATGTGGTACTTGTCCATCCAGAACAGGGCGTTGGAGATCAGGTAGTTTCTGACCTCGTGGCGGCCGTAGTTGAAAATCAGCGTGCCCCAGTCGCGATGCTCGCCGCGCCGCGGATCGGCGTGCTCGTAGAGCGCCGTGCCGTCGAACTGCCGCAGGCCGTGGCCGTCGCGGGGAAAATGCGCCGGCACCCAATCGACCACCACGCCGATGCCGTTCTGGTGGCAAAGGTCGATGAAGTACATGAAATCCTGCGGGCTGCCGTAGCGGCTGGTGGCGGCGTAGTAGCCCACCGTCTGGTAGCCCCAACTGGCCGAAAGCGGATGCTCGCTGGGCGGCAGCAGCTCCAGGTGCGTGTAGCCCATCTCCTTGCAATACTCGACCAACTGATGGGCCAGATCGCGATAGGTCAGCCAGCGGCGCGGATCGTCGCCGGGCCGCCGCCAACTGCCCAGGTGGACTTCGTAGAACGACAGCGGCCGCTCCAGCCAGTTGGTCCTGGGACGCTCGCCCATCCAGGCCGTGTCGTGCCAGTGATAGCGGTTCAGATCGATCACCTTCGAGGCGGTCAACGGCGGCACCTCGGCGCCGAAGGCGAAGGGATCGCACTTCTCGAAGGTCCAGTCGCCGTGGCGGATCTGGTACTTGTAGAGCGTGCCCTCGCTCAAACCCGGCACGAACAACTCCCAGAAGCCGCTGGGGATGTGCTTGCGCATGGGGTGGCGGCGGCCGTCCCAATTGTTGAAATCGCCGACCACGCTGACGCTGGTGGCGTTGGGGGCCCAGACGGCGAAGTTCACCCCCTCGACCCCGTCGATCGTGCGCAACTGGGCACCCAGCCGATTGTAGCACTGCCAGTGCCGGCCTTCGTTCAACAGGTGCAGATCGTAGTCGGTCAGCAGGTGTGGAAAGGAGTAGGGATCGTGCATCGTCATCTTCCTTCCCCCTTCGTCGGCCACGCGGAGCACGTAGCGCGACTTGCCGTTGGCCTCGGGGACGGGACAAAGGGCCTCGAACAGTCCGGCGGGATGGATCCGCCGCATGGGCCGCCCGGTGTCGCCGTAGGCCGGATCGACCACCCATGCCTGCGCCGACTGGGGCAAGAACGCCCGCACCGCCAGCGCCCGGCGGCCGGAATCGTCGACCAGGTGCGGACCCAGGAGTTCAAAGGGGTTTTCGTGCCTTCCCTCAATGAGTTGCCGAATACTTTCCGTTGGAGCGGTAGTACGCACGCAGACCTCCGTGTAGATATTTTAACCAATCCGACACCTTGACGCGAAACCCCCAGACTTGCCCTTTTGCCTCGCCCGCCGGTGGGGCAGGCAGGCGGGAAAAGGGGACTGGCTCCTTTTGTCCGCACAAAAGGTGCCTGTCCCCTTTTCCTGCGACGGGCGGGGCCGATAGCGTGTGCGGGCCGTCGAACCGCCGCCGGCAGCACTCGACGCGATGGAATCTTAGGGCCCGCTCCAGCCGCTGCCAGAGGTCAAAATTCTTCACCGGGACCATCTGGCCGAAACACTCCCACCGCCAGCCGTTGGCCTGCCACTCGGGCAGCCCATACTGCATTCCATTGAGGACATACTTGCTGCACCCCATCAGGGTGACATGGGAGGGCTGATCCAGCGATTCCAGGGCCCGCACCACGGTGAGCAGTTCCAGGCGCTGGCCGTGGGCGTCGGGTTCCACGTCGGCGGCCTGGATTTGCTCGGAGCCATCGGCCGAGCGGAGGACGAACTGCCAATGGCCCACCCCCCGCGTGTGGCTCGCCTGGGAAAACAGCAGATAGTGTGGCGTGGCAACGTCCATCGCAGTTCTGGGTATCGGGGACTGTCCCAATTTTCGGTTGCCATGCGAAGCATGGCCGAAAATGGGACTGTACCCTTCTGAAGCAGTGTTATCGGGGCTTTCCAGGCAACATTGTGGATAATTTAGCTAAGCCCGGAGAATCAGTAAAAATATTCCGTCGCCATTATCTCCGTCCGGCGGCGGAACCGGCATGGGCATCACGCCGCAGACGGGGCGCAGGTGCTACCAATTTCCTTATCGGCAACTGTTTCTCAGACTATGCAGTTTATCTAGCTTGACAGGGACAAGGGTCCAGGGACCAGGGGCCAGGGGAGCGAGAAGTTAGGAGTTAGGAGTTAGAAGTTGGGGCTTGAATCCCCACGCCCGCCGGCGGCGTCCGGCGGCTGCGGCGGCCGGGAGCAGGGACCGGGGATTGGCGGCCAGTGTGCCACTGGCTTTGCCAGTGCTTTGGGTTTCCTTGTCTTTGTCCGTCCTTCCCCCTTCCGCCCTCCGCCCTCCGCCTTCGTTTCGCCTTCCCCCTTCCGCCCTCCGCCTTCGTCTGCGTCTCTGCGCGAGTCCTTTCCTTCCGAATTCGGGCACCGGGCGCAGCCAGGTCGTCCGAATTCCGAATTTGTCCAGGGGCTCACGCCCACTGGCAATGGACCGTCACCCCTTTCAGGGCTGACGTGGCAAGCACCGGGACAACCACGGTGTCGGGATTGGTTGCTTTCGGTTCCTGGCTCCGGTTCGACCTCGCGTGCTAACGAGGTTTTAACGGACGTATCCCGAAGTTACCCAACCATTCCCTCATCGCTTGAAATGCCTCCCCTTCCGTGCTGTGCCCGACCAACGACTCGGTGTATACCCACTCCGATGGGCTGGCGCTGAACGTCCGAACCGAAAGAAGCCGCCGGTCCTTGTAGGAGATCGCGCACGCGCGGAGCGACGTTTGCACGGCATCACAAACCGAACGAGACGGCAGCCCGGGCTTAACTTCCTCGTATTCGCCAACCTTGGTCCGAAATGTCCGATAGAGCACCACGGTAGAGACATGAGAACTGAGCATCCGGGGTGGATTCTCACCGTGGCTCCCTCGAAGCGACGTCACCTTGCCGGGATCACCGTTACGCACATATTCCCAATCATGTTCTTCCCACCTGCTCGACTCGTGCTTCAAGAGTAATACAGGAAATGCGAACGGGGCGTCCATGTTGCGCGATAAATCGGCGAACGGAGAGTAATCCTTCCGAATTCGGTCCAACTCGTCTTGGATTTCCTTCCCTGCCTGAAATAGTGCTTGCGACTCCCGGGCCCGATCCGACTCCGCCCGCAAAAGATCTGCGACAAGCCATCTGATTCTTCCATTCTCGTCCTTGACCTGGGCAGCCAATTCCGGCCACCACTCGTGCGGGACGACGCTAAACGCCTCCGAGCACTCGCGGTTTCGGCTTTGACCAATATCCTCACCCTCCAAAGCCTGCACGAGGGCAGGGACCACCTTTGGCCCAAAACGGCGAACAGTTATGAGTGCCGCGCTGCGGACATCAGAATTCTCATCCCAAAGACAGCTAACAACTATACGTGCCACTTCTGTTGAATGAGGACCTGTGCCCTCCAGCCCGCGCAAAGCAGATTCGCGCAGAACATGGTTATGCTCCCTCAACATACCTAGCAGTAACGGAGTAGCCTTTGGCGCCTGCAACCGAATACGGCCAATGGCACAGGCGGCGGCCGCACGCACGCGATCTTCTTTGTCTGCGAGCAGGCCGGTGAGATCTCGTACGGCTCCTTTTGCCGGTGGGCCAATATTTTCCAGCGAATTCGCGGCAGAGGCGCGTACTCGACCGTCCGTAGCCATTAGACGTTGCCTCAGAGCCAATATTATCTCCTTCCTAGCCCAGGTCATCTCTGCAAGAGCGTCCGCCGCGTTGCTGCGCACCTGCGCATTTGGGTCTCCCAAGCACTCCAGCAGGCCAGAGACTTCTTCAATCTTTTCAGCAAAAGTTGGCAGGGCGGAAGCAGCAGTCGCGCGCACCCTCTCGTTCTCATCTCTCAGAAACACAATAAGCGCCAAGGTAATTTCCTTCTTGTGCGTGCTTCGTGCAGAGCGGCAATAAACCTCGGAAAGAGCACCAATTGCACCCCGACGGACGTCTGGATTAGGCTGCTTAAGCGCTGCTACCAATTCGGGCTCGGCCTGATCACCAATTCCTAACAAGGCAATGTTCGCGGGCTCGTATAGGTCAGGCTCTGCGAGGCACTGGATCAATGGGGCCACCGCCGGTTTCCCCACCTTAACAAGGGCATCACGGACCTGCTTTTCTGAGTACCATGGCGAGACCGAGGACTTGACACGAGATTCTTCTAACCGTCGCAGCATCCCTATGAGGGCCGGTGCCTCATTTGGTTGCGGGTCGTCAATGATAAAGTAGTCACTCCTGTCGCCACATCCCAACAGGACACCTACAAGCGTGCAGGCAGTCACAAGCCTTTTCATGGCATTTCCTTCCGTGCAGCGTCTGGCACCCGTCGCCACCCTTCATTCTAGCGGGGGAAATCCACGGACACGATACGCAACTCCGATACGCCTCGCCCAAGAGAGCGTCATCTCTCCGATCTTCGCAGCACCAGCAAGCCAGATAACCGCCAAGATACTCCCACCGCTGACAAATACAAGACCCGCTAAAGAGGGAGCGGCGGCGAAACGACAAATCCAGCAAACCCACGGCCGATCGGATGCCCGTTCCACGGGCATTTCCGCCGCAGGCGGTAATAGGACCATCCTTTGCCCCCGAAGGGGGAGGGCGGAAACGAAGGGGGAGGGCGGAAGGCGGAAGGGTCGAAAACTGAAGGCTGAAAACTGAAAACTCAGCCTGTGTTCAGTGTTCGGTGTTCAGTTTTCAGTCCCCAGTCCCTAGCCCCCAATCCCCAGCCCCTGGCCCCTCCCTTCCCGCCGGACGCGACCCGCTAAGCGGGTGCCCCGCGGGCGTGGCGGGCTTTTCTAAGTCCCCAAATCCCTAAATCCCCAAATCCCTTCCTTCTTAGACCGCGCTGCGCAGCGGCCGGACCAGCGGCACGCTGCCGGTGTAAAATTGCAAAAGCCGCTGCCAGTTCTGCGGCGAGCCGGGCGTCAGCCGGCCGAGGATCCGCGGCGTCCCTACGCCGGTGATCGCCGTGGCGTTGGCCGGAATGCCGTCGAGATACAGCATGGCCAGCAGGGCCACACAGGCCGGGCCCAAGGACTCGGAAGTGAGCGAGTTCTCGTCGATCCGCAGCAGCGGCACCTCGGCGGCCAGGCCGATCTCGCGGAGCAACATGCCGTTGTGCTGGCCGCCGCCGGTGACGAGCACCTCGTCCAGCGGGGCGTCGTCCGGCAGCGTCTTCCGCAGGGCCAAGGCCACGGTCTCGGCGATGAAATGCGTGGCCGTACATAAGAGGTCGCGGACCGTCCAGCCCGACTCGACCGCCAATTGCAGGGCCTCGGTCAGGAAACGCTCGGGGCGAACGCCGCGGGGATGCCAGCGCGGCAGGGGGGCGTGCAGACAGGGGTCCAGCAGCCAGCGGTCCACCAGCGGCCCGAGGCGGCGGCCCTGGGCGGCCATGCGGCCGCCGGGATCGAAGGCGTGTTCCCCGCTGGAAAGGCGATGGGCCAGGAGGTCCAACAGGGCGGTGCCGGGGCCGACCTCGAAGGCGCGGACTGCGGCCGCCGCCCGGTCGGAGGAATCGGCCGGCAGGTAAGTCAACCGCGTCGTGCGGCCGAGGTCCAGCAACACGCGGCTGCAATCGCGCTTCCGCAGCAGCAGCCACTGGGGCAGGGCGCTGAGCGGGCCACCGCGTCCGCCTTGGGCAAGGTCGCGGGCCGGGAAGGCATCGAGGACGTTCAGGCCGGTCAACTCCGCGACCCTGGCGGCATCGCACCAGCCGAGATAGCCGGCGCAATCGCCCTGGGCGTCGGCCCAGAATCCGGGGTCATGCACCCCGGCGGCCAGGACGCGGTCGGCGCTGAGGCCGGCGTCGGCCAGCAGGCGGCCGACCAGGGCGGCTTCGGTTTCCGCCAGATGGGCCCGTGCCTTGGCCAGCAGGGCGGCCGGGCAGGCCGGGGCGTCGATGGCCGGACGCAGCAGGGCGGCAGTCTCCTTGGGGACTTCGGCGCTGGCGACGGCGGCCAGCTCGGGGCGGGCATGGAGTCCCCGGCCGACGACGCTCACGGCGGCCGCCGCCACCTCGCCGCCGCGCGAGGAGACCAGCACGCCGACGAGCCAGCGGCGGTCTTCGCTCGTCCGCGCAGAATCGAAGGAGAGGACGGAAGGCATAGCAACGCAAATTGGTCTTGGGCCTTGGGTCTTGGGGGTCAGAACATAGGGCTTAGTTGCAGTTCCTAAGTCCTAAGACCCAAGACCCAAGACCTGTATACCGCCGTCACGCCGCCATGGGCACCTCGGCGACGCGGCCGCTGATCCCCATCACGAATTCCTCGAAGATCCGCAGGTCCAGGGCCGAGGCGGAGTCGCTCTGGGGATGGAACTGCGTGCCCAGGGCGAACCAGTCGTCCATGGTGCTTTCGATGGCCTCGACGACGCCGTCGGGGCAGCGGGCGGTGACGGCGAAGCCGGGGGCCACTTCGTCCACCGCCATGTGGTGCATGCTGTTCACACGGATCTCGCCCTCGCCGTAGACCCGCTCCATGAGCGTCTTCGGCACCACTTCCAAGGCGTGCCGATGCGTGGGATCGGTGGGGTCGGCGTGGGGCAAGGCGCGGGGCAGGTCCTCGGCGATGTGCAAGAAGAGGTTGCCGCCCTGGGAGACGTTCAGCAACTGCATGCCCACGCCGATGCCCAGCACGGGCATCCGCCGCTCGGCGATGAGCCGCATCAGCTCGCGGTCGAAGAGTTCGCGGCGGCGATCCAGGAGGCGGACGGCCGGGTGGAGCATGAAGCCGTCGATGCGGGGATCGAGGTCCGCCCCGCCCACCATCACCACGCCGTCCAGCACGTCGAGCACCTCGCCGATGTCGGCCTCATCGGCCAGCGGCGGGATGACCAGCGGCACGGCGCCGGACTTCACCAGGGCGTCGTAGTAGCCGGAACAAAGGAAGGAAAAGGCGGGCGCGTCCTTCCGCGCCCCGCGATAGTCCGCAGTGACCCCGATCTTTGGCTTGCCGTGGTTCATGCACTTCTCTCCTTTGGACACATCCTGTGTCCGCTGTAGGTCAAGGCCGAGGAGAAGGCGGAACGCGAGGCGGTGTGCCCGAGTTGGCCGAGAGAAAAGGAGGGGAAAAGGAATTCGTCGTCAGTCCCTAACGACCGGCCCGCAGACCTATATCCTCCGGTTCTTCGCACCCGGCCGGGTACGACACCGGCACACGATGTCCCTATCGTTTAGCCTGGAAGCTCCTCTGCCTGCGGCGCCGCCTCCCGTAGAAGTGCAAGTCGTCCGGAGTATAAGCAGTCGGCTGGCGATGAGCAAGATTTCCCCTTATTTTGCGGTTGGGGAATCAGCGGCTACCATATCCGGTATTGCTAGCAGCGCCAGCGTTGTGGTTTGCCACAATTCGGTGTTGTGTGTCCGGCGCCGGCGCGGGCAGGGAATTGCCTTCGCTTATCACCAATGAAAATGTCCCCATGCTGGGCGTCCTGTGGGGAACCCGGTGTGGGGAAATTTCCCTTGGCGCCATACGTCTGGCTCGCCCGCAATGTTGGGCTAACCCGCTTGCCAGAACGGGAAGAAAGGATTAGGCTTATTGGTTTCATGCTGCCAAGGGCTGCACGGAAGGCCGCGGACAGTGGAACACTGCGGCAAGGTGGATGCCAAGCCGTTGGGTGAGCGGAGTCCGCCCGCCGCCAACCCCCATATTTTGTGGATTTTTCTTGCATGATTGCCAGGGGGCCGGATTTCGACCGCATCGTCATTACGGGCGTGGGCCTGACCGCGCCCAACGGCAACTCGCTCCCCGAGTTCCGCCAGAACCTGCTGGCAGGCCGCAGCGGGGTGGTGGCCTTCGAGACCCGCTACCTCGGCCCCACGGTCGCGGGGGTCTGCAACTTCGACGAGCTCCGCTACCAGCGCCGCAAGGACCTCCGCCGCGGCACGCGGGCCGGGAGCGTCGGCATCTATTGCACCCGCGAAGCCATTGCCGACGCCGGCCTGGACTGGGAAAACGTCGACAAATCGACCGTCGGCATCTACGTGGGCGTGACCGAGCACGGCAACGTCGAGACGGAGAACGAGATCTACCTCCTTAAGGGGTATGACTACGATACCCAGTATTGGTCGCACCATCACAATCCCCGCACCGTGGCCAACAACCCGGCGGGGGAGATTTCCCTGAACCTGGGCGTGACCGGGCCGCATTACACGCTGGGGGCGGCCTGTGCGGCGGGCAATGCCGGCATTATCCAAGGGGTGCAGATGCTGCGGCTGGGCGACTGCGACGTGGCCCTGGCCGGCGGCGTCTCGGAGAGCATTCACACCTTCGGCATCTTTGCCAGCTTCCACAGCCAAGGGGCCTTGGCCCGCCACGGCGACCCGACCAAGGCCTCGCGGCCCTTCGACGCCGACCGCAACGGCATCGTGGTCGCCGAAGGGGGCTGCATGATGGTGCTGGAGCGGCTGGCGGAGGCGAAGGCCCGCGGCGCGAAGATCTACGGCGAGGTGGCCGGCTACGCGATGAACAGCGACGCCCACGACTTCGTGCTGCCGCACCCCGAGAGGCAGGCGGAGTGCATGCGGTTGGCCCTGCGGCGCGCCGGCCTGGAGGCCGCGGAGATCGACATCGTCAGCACGCACGCCACCGGCACCGCCAGCGGCGACACCCAGGAGGCCGACGCGCTGCGGAGGGTGTTCTCTTGCAACGGCGGCGGCCGCACCCTGTTGAACAACACCAAGAGCTTCATCGGCCACGCCATGGGCGCCGCGGGGGCTCTGGAGCTGGCCGGCAATCTGCCCGCCTTCGACGACGGCGTCTGCCATGCCACCATCAACCTCGACCGCCTCGACCAGCAGTGCGAAGTGCCGGGACTGGTCGCCAACGAGCCGCGGGAAATGGGCCGGGTGCGCACCATCCTCAACAACTCCTTCGGTATGCTGGGGATCAATTCCGTGGTCATCGTGCGACGGGTTTCATGAGCAACGCAAGCCAGAGAGTCCTGCCATGACGGCTGCCGAAATCAGAGAAGCGGTCATCGCCATCCTTGCCGACATCACGCCCGACGAGGACTTGAGCCATTTGAAGGAGGACGTCCCCTTCCGCGAGCAGCTCGAGTTGGACAGCATGGATTTTCTCGACATCGTGATGGAGTTGCGGAAGCGTTATCGGGTGCACGTGCCCGAGGAGGATTATCCGGCCCTGGCCAGCATGGCCGGCACGGTGAAGTACCTCGAGCCGCTGATGAAAGAAGTGAAGAAGTGAAGGCGGAGGGCGGACGACCAGGCTGCGGCCGGTGCCCGAAGGCGGAAGGAAACCGCACTGCGAGCCCGGCCGACACAGTCGGCCGGCTTTTCTCTAATCCCTAATCCCCAATCCCTAATCCCTTTCCCATGTACGACACCATTATCATCGGGGCGGGCATGTCGGGACTGGCGGCGGGGATCCGCCTGGCCCATTACGACCGGCGGGTCTGCATCCTCGAGCGTCACAGCGCGGTGGGGGGGCTGAATTCGTTTTTCGGCCGCCGCGGCCGCACTTATGACGTCGGGCTGCACGCGGTGACGAATTACACGCCGCGGGGCACGCGGCAGGGCCCGCTGGCGCGGCTGCTGCGGCAGTTGCGCCTGGCCTGGGACGAGTTCTCGCTGGTGCCGCAGGTGGGCTCGGCGATCATGTTTCCCGGCGCGACGATGGAGTTTTCCAACGACTTCGGTTTGCTGGAATCCGAGGTGGCGCGGCTCTTTCCCGCGGAAGTGGACAATTTCCGCCGCCTGGTGGCGGCGCTGACCGATTACGACCAATTCGGCCGTCCGGAGGCGGGGCAATCGGCCCGCGCGGTCGTCGGCAGCCTGATCGGCGACGCGCTGCTGGTCGAGATGCTCTTCTGCCCGGTGCTCTTTTACGGCGGCGCGCGGGAGCACGACATGGACTTCGGCCAGTTCAGCATCCTCTTCCGCTCGATCTTCCTGGAGGGGTTGGCCCGTCCGCTGGCGGGCGTGCGGCTGATACTGAAGCGGCTGCTGCGGAAATTCTGCGACCTGGGGGGCGAGCTGCGGCTGCGCTCCGGCGTGGCGCGGATCCTGGTCAAGGACGGCCGGGCCGATCGTCTCGTGCTGGAGGACGGCAGCGAACTCTCCGCCCACAATATCCTCTCCTCGGCCGGCCTGCTGGAGACGATGCGGCTGTGCGACGGCGCGGTCGCCGCGCCGCGGCCCGCCGACGGGCTGTCGATCGTCGAGTCGATCTCGGTCTTGAACCGGCAGCCGCGGGCCCTGGGCCACGAGCGGACCATGGTCTTCTTCAACGATTCGGAGAAGTTTCATTACGAGAAACCGGCCGAAGCCGCCGACCTCCGCAGCGGCATCGTCTGCTCGCCCAACAACTTCCTCTATGGCGAGCCGCTGGCCGACGGCATCCTGCGAATCACCGTGCTGGGCAACTACGACCGCTGGTTCGCGTTGGACGAATCGGCCTACCGGCGGGAAAAACGCCGCTGGTACCAGCGCATGGTCGCCTCGGCCGTGCGCTTCGTCCCCGATTTCCGCCCCAGCGTGATCGAGACCGAGATGTTTACCCCCATCACCATCCGGCGGTTTACCGGCCACGACAAGGGGGCCATCTTCGGCGCCCCGGAAAAACGCTACGACGGCACCACCCACCTGCGCAACCTCTTCGTCTGCGGCAACGACCAGGGGCTGGTGGGCATCATCGGCACCATCCTCAGCGGCATCAGCATCGCCAACCGCTACTTGCTGCAAGGATGAAGGATGAAGGATGAAGGAGGAAGGAGAAGGGAAGGCGCGGGGCGGAGGGCGGCAGGAAGAAGGCGAGCAACTTCATCCTTCATCCTTGATCCTTCATCCTTGTTATGACGTGATCGTCGTCGGCGCGGGACTGGCGGGGCTGACGGCCGCCAACATGCTGGCCCGCGCCGGCCGCTCGGTGCTGCTGCTGGAGCAGCATTCCAAGCTGGGGGGGCTGGCGACGTGGTTCAGCCGCCCCGGCGGCCATATCTTCGACGTCGCGCTGCACGGCTTTCCGGTCGGCATGATCAAGAGCTGCCGCCGCTACTGGAGTAGCGAGATCGCCGATTCGATCGTGCAATTAAAGAACGTCCGCTTCGACAACCCGATGTTCTCGCTGACGACCACCTTCGACCGCGAGGACTTCACCCGGCTGCTGGTTGGGCGATTCGGCGTGGCGGCGGAGACGGTCGGTCGCTTCTTCGACGCCGCCCGCGACATGAACTTCTACGACGACCAGTCGCTGACGACGGGGGAGTTTTTCGAGCGGTTTTTTCCCGGCCGGCGGGACGTCGTCCGCTTGTTGATGGAGCCGATCACCTTCGCCAACGGCTCTACGCTGGAAGACCCGGCGTTGAGCTACGGCATCGTGTTTTCGAACTTCATGTCCAAGGGCGTGTACACTTTCCAAGGCGGCACCGACCGGCTGATGGAATTGATGGGGCGCCAACTGCGCGCCAGCGGCGTCGATGTCCGCACCTCGTGCAATGTGGAAAGGATCGAGACCCGCGGCCGCCGCGTGCAGGGCCTGGTGGTCAACGGCCGCACCATCCGGGCCGGCGCCGTCGTCTCCAACGCCAACCTGAAGGGGACCATCTTCCAACTGGTGGGCGAGGAGGCGTGGGACCGCGACTTCATCGAGCAGGCCCGCGCGGTCCGCTTGAACAATTCCAGCACCCAGGTCTACATGGCCTTGCGACCGGAGGAGATGATCGACGAGGGCGTCTGCGGCGACCTGCTGTTCAGCTCGACCGCGGGGGAGTTTCGCACGGACTTGCTCCTGGGGCGCGACGTCAGCAGCCGGACTTTTTCGTTCTATTATCCCAAGACGCGGCCGGGGCGGAACCGCTGCTTCATCGTCGCCAGCACGAACGCCCGCTACGCCGACTGGGCCGAGCTGTCGAAAGAGGCCTACCAGGACGCCAAGCGCCGCCTGGTGGACGACACCCTGGAGACGATGGCCAGGTACGTGCCCGACATCCGCGAGAAGCTGGCGTGGGTGGAGTGCGCGACGCCGTTGACCTTCGAGCGTTACACGCGGCACCTGGAGGGCGCCAGTTTCGGCACCAAGTTCGAGGGTCTGGCCGTCAGCCGCGCCATCCCCCGGCAGATTGCCGGCCTCTACCATGCCGGCAGCGTGGGCATTATCATGTCGGGATGGCTGGGGGCGGTCAACTACGGCGTCATCGTGGCCAATGAAGCAGATAGCTTCTTGGCAAAGGCGGAAGGAGCCACCGCGTCTGAAATACCGACTCAGTAGGTCAACAACAGCCGGTCCGCCACGACCTCTTCTTCCAGCGACTTGCCGTTCATTTGAAAGCGTCGCAGCATCGATCGCCCGCAATTGACGAAGGCCTCCCGCTCGAACAACCCCTTGGGGATCGGAAGCTTGCAAAGCATATCGCCCGACTTCTTGCTTCCGTCAATGCTCAGAGCGACAAAGACGCCGCGCTGCTTGCAGCGGGCAATGGCTGCGAAGAGGCGATCCAGCCCGAAGCCCTGCGCCCGGTAGAGAATCTTCTGAGTAAAGCAATAGGGCGGATCGCAATAGACCAGGCTGCCCGCCTCGGCCCGATTCATCGCGTCTTCAAAATCCATCGCCGCAAACTCGGTGCCCGCAATTCTCTCATACCACTGGTCCACCCGTTTCGAGAAACTCGCGGGAGAAACCGGCTCGTGGACGCCGCACGGCGTGGACATGTAGCCGTCGGCCTGCCGGAAGCGAACCACCCCGCCGTAACAGCAGCGACACAGAAACACCAGATCGGCGCCGTTCGGATGCGAGTTGTATGCCGCCTTGATCGTCTCGTAGGCAGCAACTTTGCCCTGCTTCTTGGCCATGTGCCATCGCCGGGCGTACCAACTCTTGAGCGTCTCGGGCGTCTCCTTGAGCGTGGACCAGATCTCCATCAGCGGGGTGAAGGCGTCGGAAGCCAATGCCTGCTTGGGGGCCAGCGTGCCCAGAACGGCCCCGCTTCCCAGAAATGGTTCATGGTAGCTGTGGAACTTCGCCGGAAAGTATGAGATGATTTCGTGGGCAAACCGTTGTTTATTGCCAATCCATTTGAGCAGTTGCAGGTTGAACGGCTTCCCGTTCGGCCTTGCCACTTCCTCGAAAAGCAGATGTTGCCGCTCCATGCCAAGCATCCTATTTGGGGTGGTTGGGCGTTCTGGGGCAAGATGCAGCCGGCGGCGTGACGCCTCAGGCCCACCCAGGCACCCCCAATCATATCCGATTTTGGGATATCAGTCAACGCTGGCTATAGTTGCCGAATGTCCATGAAGAATTCTCTCGACAACCAAGCCCAGTTGCAAGCCCTCTTGCGGGACATCCGCACCGAAGCCGGGTTTCGCCAAGCAGACTTGGCCCAACGGCTCGGCCAGCCACAGTCCTTTGTGAGCAAGTACGAATCGGGCGAACGACGGTTGGACGTCCTCGAACTTCGCCGTATTTGCGGGTTGCTCGGCCTGTCGCTGCAAGACTTCATTCGGCGACTCGAGGAGCGTATCGGATGAAGCCGAACCTGCGATTCCTCGCGCAGAATGAAACCTTCTGGGCAAACGTCCGCACCATTAGCCAACAGGCGGGCTACACTGTTCGCGGCCAAGCGATGGTGAAGGTGCCTGCGTTGGAGGAGATGGCGGCGGCCCTGAGGAGCGTCCAGCTTCAAACAACGCACCTTATCGACAAGAAAGGGCGGCCAACCGCTTTGGGACGCAAGCTCCTTGAATACTACGATTACCGCGCCGATGTCCTGAACAACTTCGTCGAGCCGCGATTGATGGATGCCCAGCGAGCACAATCGCTGTTCAACGAGCTGAAGCCGAAATGCTGGAGACAATGCCCGCTGCCGCTGAACAAGCAGAAGGGCAAGATGAAAGCGCCCGCCTACTTCACGTGCGTTGTGAACATGCTTATCGAAGCACACTCGAAGGGCCACCCTTGCGACTATGATCCGCGGACCCTCACAACCGTCACCAGGGATGGAGCGCCGCTTCGCACCCTCGCTCGCCGCCTCGACGGGGCATTTCCCTCCACGGTCAACCCGATCGCCGTCTGGGAAATCAAGGAATACTACTACACAACCACCTTCGGAAGCCGGGTTGCCGACGGCGTCTATGAGTCGCTCCTTGACGGCATGGAGTTGAAGGAAATCCGGGAGCACGACGGCGTGGACGTCAAGCACTATCTGTTCCTGGACGCCCATTACACATGGTGGGATTGCGGCAAATCCTATCTTTGCCGTATCATTGACATGCTTCACATGGGCTACGTGGACGAGGTGCTCTTTGGATACGAAGTCGTTGAGGAGTTGCCGCGGCTTGTAGCCCAGTGGACCGCGCTGGCAAAGAAACGCGGTCCGGCGCGGTAACGGCCGGACAAGCAAGCAGCGGCGGAGGGCGGAAGATGAAAGGCGGAGGGCGGACGACCAGGCTGCGCCCGGTGCCCGAAGGGGGAAGGCAGCGATGACCGACGAATCGCAAAGCGCAGAACACGAAACAGGAAAAGAACGCGGTGGGGCCGGTAGTTCCGGGGAGTCCGCCTTCCGCCTTCCGCCCTCCGCCCTCCGCCCTATTTACGCCGCCATCCCGCACCGCGAGCCCTTCCTCATGGTCGATGAAATCCTGGAGCAAGAGCCGGCACGGATCGTCTGCACCAAGCGATTCTCCGGCCAAGAGGACTTCTTCACCGGGCACTATCCCAACATGCCGCTGGTGCCGGGCGTGCTGCTGTGCGAGGCCGCCATGCAGGCCGGCGCCATCCTCCTGGCGGCCCAACTCGACCGCAGCGGCGGCAAAGTGCCCGTCGTCACCCGCATCAACGACGTGCGCTTCAAGCGCATCGTGCGGCCGGGCGAAACCATCCGCATCGAAGTCGAGTTGGTCGAGCGCCTCGCCGACGCCTTCTTCCTCAAGGCCAAGGCCGCGGTCGACGGCAAACTGGCCATGCGCTGCGAGTTCGCCTGCACGGCAGCGGAAATAGAAGTTAGGAGTTAGAAGTTAGGAGTTAGGAGTTAGAAGCACTGACGGCCCGCCGCCCCGCGATTCTAACTCCTAACTTCTAACTCCTTTCTCCTACCCTCCGCCGACTCGCTCTCACAGATTGCCCACCGCCCGACGCAGACTCAAACCGGCCAGCACGGCCTGGTACGTGCAATTGTAGAAATTCGTGAAGGCCTGCACCCGCAACGTCTCGGCGTCGAGCACCTCGGTGTTCGTGCCCGCCTGCTGTTGGTAGCGGCCGCGGGCCACGCGCAGGTTCTCGTCCGCCTGCGCCGTGGCCTGCCAGGCGACCTGAATCCGCTGCCGGGCCGTCTGCAGATCGAGCCAGCGCTGCCGCACCTCCAGGGCGATCATCGATTCGGTGTCCCGCCGCGTCCGCAGCACGGCCTCGCCCTTCTGCCGCAGCGCATTGGACTGGTTGCGCAAACGGCCGAAATCGAAGGCCGTCCACTCCGCGGTCAGGGCGACGGCCGCCACGCCGTTGGGAGTGATGTACTGGTCCTGTTGATACAAATACCCGCCGTAGAGCTTGACTTGCGGGGCGGCCTTCGCCTGAACACTGGCGGCCTGCTCGTGGTAGGCCACCGCCTGGGCGGTAAGGCCGGCAAGCTCCGGCCGGGTGTCCAGGGCGGTCCGCGTCAGCTCGTCCACGTTGCCCATCGACCCGTCGTCACGCAATTCGGCCAGGAACAGCCGGGCGGTCAGCGGCCGGCCCAGGGCCCGATTGTACTCGGCGCACGTTACTTCGTAGCCGTTGCGGGCTTCCAGCCATTGTTGGCGGGCGTCGGCCAGGGCGACCTGGGCGGAGAGCAGGTCGTTTTTCGGCACCACGCCGGCGACAAAGTGGTCGTTGACCACCTGGCAATGCGACGCCAGGCTGGCCACCTTGCTGTCGGCGACCTCGACCAGCCGCGCCGCCCGCAGCACCGAAACGTAGATCTCGGCCACGCGCATCTTGACGTCGAGCCGGGTGCGGTCCACGTCGGCCTGGTTGGCATCGACCGCCGCGCCGGCAGCCCTGATTCCGCTGGAGATCTGCCCGGAGGTAAAGATCGGCTGGGTCACGAAGCCGTGGAAACCGCCGCTGTCGCGCTCGATAAACGACATCTGCGTCGCCGGCAGGGGCGATAAGTTCAGCCGGAAGCCCGGCTGTTGGCTGAGGGCGAAGTAGTCCGCACCCAGGTTCAGCGACGGAAATTGTTCGGCCCTGGCCGCCTCGAAGCTGCTCCTGGCCGACAAGAGGCTGCATTGGCTGGAGGCAATCTGCTGATCGCTGTCCAGGGCCGCCCGCCAGGCGTCCTGCAGGGTCTCCTGGACCGCGGGCAGGTCTTGCGTCGGGGGCGTCACGGCGGGCGACAGGGGCGGCGGGGGTGGTGGGCCCGGTGCAAGAAGCTGTTGTCCGGGGGCGAAGGCCGCTGCCAGGCAGACGGCCGCCAGCACGGCCGCGGCGGCGACTTCCTTCACGTGGACACGCCGGACTTCCATGTCCCTCTCCCCGCGGGGCGTAAACTGGGCAAGACACACTCCTGCTATGGATTCGACCGGTTCTATTGGAAGTATTGAGCCGATTGCTTCCCTCACCCTTCTGGAGAGGGGGTCTTGGGGCTCGGGGCGTTCTAGTACCTAATCCCTGATCCCCAATCCCTTTCCTACGAGGGGCCGGGGTGAGCCACGTTCTCCCGTCGCGCGGAGCAGTGGAACACTGATCTTCGCTAATCTTCGCTGATTTGATCCATAAGTGTCGATCAGCGAGGATTAGTGTTCCCCCCCTCTTCCGTCCGTAAACCCGGTTGCCGCGTGGGTTCTCGCGATTCTGGATTCCGCAACTGCAAGGCCCGCCGACCGCCCGGTGGCGGGGCACCGCCGTCAGACGGTCAGACGGTCAGACGGTCAGACGGTTACGGCGGAAAAGGCGATGAAGCGGGGGCGATGAAGGGCCTGTCCCGTTTATTCCCCCTTGCGGCTCATCTCTGTCCTAGCATGCGCGCGGTGAAAGCAGGGCCGTGGCGAGATGCAAACGGCCCAGCCCCATGGCGGGGCACTCAACGATTCCTCTCACCTGCCGCCAGGATAGCTTTCTGCAGCGCGGCCGTCACTTGCCCAACGGTTTGTCGGTCTCGTAGACCAACTGGGTGACGAACTGCATCAGATGATCGAGCGGCATGGTGAACTGGCCGTGTTCGGTCGGATAGCCGTTAGCCAGGCCTGGGGGCCCCTTGGGCGTAAACTGGTTGCCCCAAGGATTGAAGATCGTCACCTTCCGCTCTTTGCCGCTGTAGCCGAAGATGGCGTAGCAATGGCCGGTAATGAGGCCGGGAGGAGGCTTTGCAACCTCCGCCGAAATGCAAACAAGCCGTCGCTTCCTCATCCGCTCAACCAGCATGTTATGCACCTGATCGCGACGGGTCGTTTTCTTCACGTCCAGCCAGGCCGACTGCTGGCCGCTCAAGAGCGAAATGATTTCGGCTGGACAGCCGCCGTTGAGCGTATCCTCCGGCACGATCGTGGGGCCGTTGCCCGGCTTTTTCTTTTTCGCCCGCTGACGCTCGCGAATGATGCCGTAGGCCTTTTCCAGCACCACCAGCCAACTGCCGTGATGGCTGTCAAGTCGGGCGCCCAGGAGCAATTCGGTGTCGGTGAGCCGCGAGACCGGGATTTTCTGGCCGTTGCCGAAAGCGACCTGAAAACCGCCAGTCACCACGGGATGGATCATCTCACGTATCGCCTTGGGATTGCGATGCACCTGCGCGCCGATGGTGCAAAGCAGGTAACAATCGCCGAGCCGGCCTTGATGGAAGGTGGCAAGGTCGGGCTCGCCGGCCAGGAACAGCTCGCGGTCAATCGTTTTCAACTGCTGGGTGGTCGCATCGACCGCTTTTTCAAAAGCCCGATCCTGGGCCAGCGCCAGCACCTGCTGGCGCGACAAGTGGGAAGGCTTGCCCTTGCCCGTCATCCGCTCGCGGATGCGGAAGATGACCGCCGCCTCGCGTCCGAAGACGTTGTGATCCTCAACGCTGCGATCGACCTCGGTGATGTCGAGAACGTCGTCGTGGTTGCGGTCCCAATGGGCGAAATGCTTCTCGATGAACTGGCTCAGCGGCACCTTCTCCGGCGAAATGTTCTTTTTTTGGGCCAGGGCGGCCCCAGAGCCGAGGGCCAGCAGCAGGAGCGGCATCGCAAGGATCTTGATCGTGCGCATGGTTTTGCCTGACGCGGTTTCAAGGCGCGGCCACGGGCCGCCATGAGTAAAATTAAGCGGGTGACGAGGGGGCTTTTGCGTTTGCAATCGCGCTGGTGAAAAACATCCCTTTTGCGATTCCCCCGTCTCCGTTGCCATTTGAGTTTTACCAACAGAAGCTGGCATTGTCAATTCTTGACGCTGCCGATCCTGCTCACCGGACGGCAGGGCCCGGGCTGCGACGCGGCCAAAGGTTCCTTTTCCGGCGCCCAACCGACTGCTCGCCATTTTACCCGGTTTCCCGGCAGGGAGACTCCGCGATCGCCAACTCGGTATTCAAGTCGTTGGAAAGCCGTCGGAAACGAGGTTTCCAACAGCGGCCGTCTACGAAATCCAACCCACGGATGTGAAGATGGGTAAATATGCCCTGTAAAGCGCTTGCGCGCGCGCTGGCAGCATCTCTGGCCGCGAGGCAGTTTTATGGCCAGACGCCCGAAAGCCCCTCAGACGACGCCTGGAGATCTCTGGCGGGTTCTTGGCGGGTTGGACGCGATTCGTGACTGCGATGGATGCCGTCGCCGCCAGGCGTAGCCAAGCAGTATCGACATGGTTTTCGCCAGCATCGTCCAAGATACGGTTTGATAGAACACTCTTTTCTGGCCGTCTCAGGTTCGCCTCATGTCAATTCGTATGGGGTTGTTTTCTTCCCGTCACTTCACTTGCCATTCATCGTCGCCCC
>JBKQVT010000099.1:0-21670 GCA_052139835.1 Thermoguttaceae bacterium | reverse complement strand
TTTGACAACGAAGTGAACACGCTCTCCGGCAACGGCACGGTGGAGAACTCGGCCTCCGGCACGTCGGTCTGGCTGGGCGTGGGCGTGGACGACACGCCGAACGAGACTGACCACGATACTATTTTCGGCGGCGTTTTGCAGGACGTTGGCACGGGGCAACTCGCCCCGGCCAAGTTGGGCGACGACATGCTGACACTCTTCGGCGTCAACACGTACAGCGGGCAGACGGTCGTCGAGGACGGCACGCTTTACATCGCGAGCACCGGCAGCATTGCAGATAGCCCGGTGACCCTCGCGGGCGGGCAGCTTTCCGGGGCGAACGCACCCGCGGCGACCTCCGTAGCCACCACCGTGACGCTTGTCTCCGATGCCGACCCCAATAATCCGCCGGTCTACGGCCAGTCGGTCACGTTCACGGCGACGGTCAGCCCGACCAACTCGGGCTACGGCACGCCGACGGGGACGGTGGATTTCTACGACGAGGCCACGGAGACTGACCTCGGCCTCGGGACCTACGCGGACGGTGTCTACACGCTCGAAACATCGGCCCTCGACGCGGAGGACCACTACATCACGGCCACCTTCACCCCAGACACAAATTCGATTTTCCTCACCAGCGCGTCCGACCCGCTGGACCAGGAGGTCGGTCCAGAGACTACCAGCACGGTGGTGACGGTGTTCGATAATACACAGAACGCGAACAACAGCAGCCCGACCTACAGCGACCAACTCACCTTCACCGCCACGGTGAGCCCGACAATATCCGGCGTTGCGATCCCGGCCATCGACGGAGAGGGCAACGCGGAGACGGTCGATTTCCAGGACCAGACCACCGGCCAGGACCTCGGCACCGTGGCCCTGACCGCCAACAGCGACGGCACGGCAACGGCCGTCTTCCAGACTGCCAACCTCGCCCTTGGAAGCCACACGATCATCGCAATCTACAGCGGCGACGACAACTTTGCTTCCAGCGCATCGACCGATCCCAATGGGTCGAGCGCCCCGGTCACAGTCGTCGGGCAGGGGCTTTCTTTCGCGAGCCCCAGCGGCGGCGGCATTTTGAGCGAAGGCAGGACTGCGGGCGTTTCCGGGACCGTTTCCGGGCTCGACGGGGCCGCCTTCAGCCTCAACGTGGTCTGGGGCGACGGGCAGAGCGGCGACAGCGACAACGGCGGCCAGCCGTTTTACTATGCCGCTGGCACCACGTCCTTCACGGTGAACCATTATTATAACACGGTCGGCAGCTACACGCTCGACGTCACGGTGACCGCCGGCGACGGCAGGCAGGTGGAGGACAACACGAGTGTGAGCGTGACGGTCAGCGCGGTGGCGATCCCGGTTGTCCTAATCGAGCCCCCCGTGCCGGACGGCGGTTACGACCTCGGCACGGAGTATACCTTCGGCGCCGTGGGCTATAGTCCCGATAGCGGCGGCCTGAGCTATCAATGGGACGTGTACGACGGGTCGGGAAACCTCACGGCGTCCTACAGCGGGCCCAGCGTGCAGCTTACGGGGGCGCAGATCGGCAATGCCTCCGTGACGGTCAGCGGCAGCGGCGGCGCGGTGACGACGGTCTATCTTGGCGACCCCGCCAACTGCGACTGCATCGGCATCAGCCAGAGCACGCCGGCGCTGCCGACGGTCACGATCACCGAGAGCGACGCGAATCAGATGGTGTTCGAGGGGGACGTGGCCACGTTCGACGTCCACGCGACGTGGACGGCCGCTCCGGGCGTGATGGTGGTACCCCTCATCGATATGACGGGCCTATTTTATAGTACAATAGACGCATCGGGGGCGGCCCCGGCGGACTATCAACCGACCCACGGTCCGCGGCCGGTGGCGTTTGGGTCCATCACCTACGACAGCACCACGGGGATTTACGGCATGGACGGGACGATCACGGTTAACACGGTCGGCGGGATCGACGACGGCGTGGACGGGGGCGTGACGGTGCAACTGACTCATTCGTTTATGTGTCAGCTTGCCGGCAACGGCCAGGCCACGGCGACGATCGTGCATCCGGACGTGACGATCAGCTCGCCGGGGATGCCGTCGGGGGAGTTCGAGGTGTCCGAGGACCAGGGGACGCGAACCGAGGTTGACGTGAATGCCGACATTGATTCGACGTACCCGGGCTTGGCGGGGACCAGTTTGCAGGTGGCCCTGCCCCAAGGTGCAACCGGCTTTACGTTTTGGACCGCGCAGACCGGCGGGACGCAGCTTGTGCCCGACGGCAACGGCGTTTTGGAGAACGTGTCGTTGTCGGCAAGCAACGGCGACTATAGCGGCACGATCTGGGTCGAGGACGACGGCGTGCCCGGCTCCGGGGTTGATCCGTCGGGCACGATTCTTGCCTCTGTGATTCCCGTGGTTGGCCAGCCGCCGGCGGCGGAGGAGCAGGCCGTTGCCGCGCCCGCCGTCGGCGACACGAAAATTATCTCCTCAACCTGCACGGTGGTCGGGATCCGCTTCAAGGCACTGCTGGGGGCTTCGCTGGTGGATGTCGGGATCGGCAAGACCGCCGAGAAGGCCCAGGAGGTCTGGGGGACCGGCTTGGTCGCCCAAGCTAAAGACGTGGTGGACAAAATCAACGATGGGCTCGGCACCAAGGTGCAGAAGTTTGCGGAGGCATATGTGAACGGGAATCCCGCTAACCTTCAGGTGGTTAACGTCCAGATCGACCTCGTTGTCCAAATCAAGTACACGTACGTCCGCTGCACGACGGCGGGGGAGTGGTCGTCCAAGAATAATAGCGAGGCCATTGACAGCACGGAGATTCAGTTGGGCATTCGGGATATCGCTGCGGGCGGCGAGCACATGCTCGATGAACGGTCCTGGCCGGCGATTATGAACGCGGGGAAACAAGCGCTTAACGACGCGCTTGACGTCGTTGTTAACGGGAAGGGCGGCGGCGTCCCCGCGCTGGTCCAGACCGCGATCCGCCAGAATATGGTTGACAAGCATATTAATCTTCCCGCCGCGTGGGACGCGCTGCCGGTCATCAAGTAGCGATGCGGCTGCGGAGCGTTGCGCGGCCCGTCGTATCGCGGACGGCCGCGCAAGGAATAGACCTTTTTCGGCGGAGGTGTAGGATGAAATTTTTGCCGGTGACTTTGGCCGGTTTGGCGCTCTGGTGTGCGTGCGTGGGCGCGGACGACCGCGTGCCGGGGAAAGCACGGGCTGCCCAGCAGGCTCTCGGCGAGCAGTTCGTCGCGTCGTTGCGGGACGACAACATCGTCGCGTACTCGCAATGCTGGCTCTCGGGAGCAATAATCTCCAGGTCGGAGTGTGACGCGGCTGAGCCTGACGAAGAGCACCTGGCGTGGCTGCGCAAATCGCTGCCGGCGCGCGACCTGGAAATCGCTCGCCAATTCGAGTTCCTCCGCGATCGCCTCAAGGACCTCGCGGGGAGTGTTTCCTCGGTGAAACTGGAATCGGTTCGCCTAGACCCTAGGGATGCGGAGGATGTCACCCTTGAGACGAGCAACACGCTCTACCTAGCTCCCGCCCTCGGCATTGTCCTGCGCGTTGATCCGGACACCCTCGTCGAGATTAGCGTCGAGGGAGCTACAGGGACCGCCGACCGCTGGTGGCTCACCCGGTCTGCGGGGGAGATGGGCGCCTTGAGGATTACGCGGCGCGGGAAAGCCAGATTTGTGAACATAATGACCGCGAAGGAGCAATTCCTGTTCTCGATTCCGCCCTTCACGATAAAGCGCGCGCCAGGACAACGACCAGCGGCCGGCCGCCGACCGAGCAAAGGCTCCGCACCGGTACGGCCGGAGACGGCCGACGAAGGCCGTCGCTTCCTCGGCGGCCGGCTCGTGCAGTCGCTCCGAGACGGCAACCTCGTCGCCTACGCGCAGTGCTGGGAATCGGCCAAGGGCCTGCTGCACCGGGCCGGCGTGAGGGGCGGCAAAAACGGCCCTTTAGACCTCGCGAAACTCTCCGGCGAACTCGCGGCCCGGGACGTGCGAATATCACGACAGTTCGACCTCCTGCGCGACAGGTTCAAGGAACTGACAAAGGACCTCTCCTCGCTCAGGATCGAATCCGTCTCGGGGGGGCCGATGAATTCCGCCGGGCCGACCGACTTTCCGCCAGGGTCCCCGGTAACGGGGGCCACAATCTCGCGCGAGCCCCCTTTCGTCGTCCGGGTGGACAGGGACACCGTGGTCGAGATCCCAGTGGACAGCGCCCACGCGGAGAAGTTCGGCGACTATTGGTACTTCACCGGCGCTCCGGACACGTTCCTGAAGGTAACGCAGCGCGGGAAATCGAGGCTTGTGAATATTCTGACTGGGCGTCCTGCGCACGTTTTCGCCGATAAGGATGCGGAACGTGAGGGCCTCGACGGTAAGGTGGAGTGATGCCCGCTGGTTCCCTGCTCACCGCCGGGGGTGTCCTGGTCCAGCGACTTCTGACAGCCCACGCGAGGTATTATGGAACCCCTTGCGCGCAAAATCGGGGGACACATTGCTAGTGTAGTGATTCACGCTGTTGGGGTTTTATGAAGGACGTTTCGGGCGCGTTCGATTTTGGCGAGAATGTCATCCGCTTTGGCGGTCCAGGTAAATGGGCGAGGGTTCTTGTTGTGGGTTGCGATGAACGATTCGATGGCGTCGATCAACTGCGAAACATTGTGAAACGTGCCGCGCCGCAATCGCTTCTGCGTGATTTCCCGAAACCAACGGTCGATCATGTTCAACCACGAACTACTCGTCGGAATGAAATGCTGGTGGAAGCGAGGATGTCGTTTCAGCCACGACTTCACGCGCGGGTGTTTATGCGTTGCATAATTGTCCACGATGACATGCAAGTCCAAGTCCGACGGCGTTTCCTCGTCGATCTGCCGCAAAAACTTGATCCACTCCTGGTGCCGGTGCTTCGCCATGCACGTGCCGATCAGCCTGCCCTCCGCCATGTCGATCGCGGCGAACAGCGTGGTCGTTCCGTTCCGCTTGTAATCGGCCGTCATCGTGCCACAACGGCCTCGATGAATCGGCAGCCCGCGTTGCGTCCGATCCAACGCTTGGATCGAAGTCTTTTCGTCCGCGCAAAGCACCAAAGCGTGTTCGGGAGGATCGAGATACAACCCCACCACGTCAAGCAGCTTCTCGGCAAAATGCGGATCGTTGCTGACCTTGAACGTCTTGGTCCGATGCGGTTGGAGTTGGTTGGCAGCCCAGACGCGCTGCACCATCGCGGGCGACGTGCCCAACGCCTTGGCCAAGGTTCGCGTACTCCAATGCGTCGCGTCGGCGGGCTTTTCTTGAGTCGTTTTCGCGATGATCGTGCGGGCGATTCGCGTTCGCGCTTCCGGCGCTCGTCCGCCGCGCGGCGCGTCTTTTTCGATGCCCGCCAGTCGCCGTTCGGCGAACCGCGTGCGCCACAGCGAAACCGTTTTGCGCGCGGTCGCGAGCGAATCGGCGATGTCCTTGTTCATCATTTCATCCGCCGCGAGCAAGACGATTTTGGCTCGCAACACCAGACGTGCAGGCGTCCGCCTTCCGCGAGTCCAGCGGTCGAGCGTTCTTCGTTCGTCATCCGTAAGCGTGATCTGTCGAGCGTGTTTCATGGGTTTCTTTCTCCGTATGAGGATGAAACCCCGAAAACGCCAATAAGTTCCGCTATTTATGAAGCACTACACTAGTTTCTGTCCTGGTCCAGCGACTTCTGACAACCCTGGCGAATGATTGCGGAACCCCTTGAAATAGTGGAAGATGTGAACGACAAGTGAGGCCAAATGTGCCTCATCCTTGTGGCAGAACGCCCAAGGTTGGATCGCTCTTTGGAAATTTGGTAATGACGCGTTCCTTCGGCGCTTGATGCGCGCGGAGGCAGCGCGGTCGGCGTTGGATGCCCGGCCGCGCTGCTTCACGCGGCACGTTCGATTTCATCAACAACTACTCGTACAACCCGTATGACGGCAACATGACCGGGGTGACGCAGTCCGGCGGCGATTACGTGGCCCCGAAGCAAGTGGACTTCAGCTACTGCGCCTGCGGCTGCTGCCTGACGGGGGTCGACAGCTACGACAGCCTCGACACCAGCGCCCCGGTGGCCCAGACCGCGTACAGCTACGGCTATGCCAGGCGGATGACCGGCGCGAGAACCACCGACGGCGGGAACAACCCGCTGAGCAGTTATGGCTGGACCTACGACGCCGACGGCCGGGTGACGACGGCCACCTCCTCGCAGGACCCCACGCTCACCTACAGCTACGACCAGGACAGCCAGCTCACCGGCGTCAACAGCGTGCAGTCGTCCTACGACGACAATGGCAATCTGGGCGCCGCGGGCGACATTGTCGGGCCCGGCAACCGCCTGCTCTACGACGGCACTTATTACTACAGCTACGACGCCGACGGCAACCGGACGGCCAAGTTCAAGAACAGCACCAGCGGCGACGGCCAGTTGGACTCTACGGCCAGCGACATCACGACCTACACCTGGGACAATCGCGACCGGCTGACGAGCGTTTCCTACCAGGCCGCGTTCGGCGGGCCTTACAGCTATGTGATGGACTACACCTACGACGCCTCCGACCGCCTGGTGACGGCCGACCAGACGGTCGGCGGCGGCAGCGCGCCGCTTGCGGAGGCGTATTTCTACGACGGCCAGAACATGGTCCTGGTGCTCAATCCCAGCGGCAGCGTCACGGAGCGGGAGCTTTATGGGCCGGGCGGCCAGGTGCTTGCCTCCGAGTCCCCTCTCCCGTCGGGAGAGGGCCAGGGTGAGGGCTCCGTGGTCTCCTGGATGCTGACCGACAACGAGGGCAGCGTCCGCGACGTGGTGCAGTACAGCGTCGGCGGGGGGACCACGCCTGTGGATCACCTGACGTACGACGCCTTCGGCAACATCACGTATCAGACGCCCGGGGCCGTCACGCCGCGGTTCACGTACGCGGGCCGGCAATTGGACCCGGTGACGGGGCTGTACTATGACGGCGCCCGGTGGTATGATTCGGGCGTGGGCGGCTTTATCTGTCAGGACCCGTCGGGCTTCGCCGCCGGCGACGCCAACCTCTATCGCTACTGCGGCAACGACCCGGTGAGCGAGACCGATCCCTCGGGCCTTTCCTCGTCGGGCCAAGGCCCCTGCAGCCCATCGTGCCCGTGCGGCTGCCAGTCGGGCCAGGTGATTTGTCTATCGACGGGCTACGACGGGGAGGACTGCGACGGCGACGGGCCTTCGGAGGGCGCCCCCGAGGGCGGCACGCATGCGGTGGCGACCGGGGACGCGGCGGGCGGCCCCGGCTTTTTGAGCAGCTTGGGAAGTTCGCTGTATTCAAGCCTCCCCGGGATGGCTCTTAATGTTGCCGAGAGCGCCAGCCCCATGACCGCACAGGTTATTGGCAGCCTGAACGCGGCCCGGGTTGAATCCGGGCGCGTCGCGCAGGCGTATCAATCGTTGCGACGAACCGGCGGGAGTGTGGCCGGGAGTGCCATGATTGCGTGGTACTTTGGCGTGGAGGACGTCATCGGGGGGACGGACCTCAGCAACGCGTTCACCGGAGCGGATGCGCTGACCGGTCAGCCGCTGAATTCCTCGCAACGTGTTTTGGGGGTCGGGACGGGCCTCATGAAGTGGATAGGGACATCGCTTGCGGTCGCCGGCGGGCTGGACGGGCTGGACATGCTGCCGGAAGGGCCGCTAGGTGTGGCCCCGGCGCCAGCCGTCGCGCCGTGTGAAACGGAAGTGCCGCTGGACATTCCGCCTGGAGACATATCGCCGGCTCGGACCCCAGGCGTAAGTGACAGGTTACCACGGGACGTCAATGTCAACCCGGAGCCCCCTAGCGCGCTGCCAACTGACCGGCCCGTTGGGCCTTCGGCCTGCCAAAACGCCCAGGCACAGGCGGACATCCAAGCGGCGAAGAATGCAGGTGCTGAAGATATCCGCGTGAATCAACAGCAAGTCAATGCCGATGGCGAGCGCGTTGGCGTAAATCGGCCCGACACTCAAATGACGCAGGACGGCTATCGCGTTTACGACGAATACCAAAACCCGAATGACGTGCCGGGCGGCGAGGCCCATATGGAGAGGACGTTTGCGAATGACCCAAATGGGATTAGCAGGGTTAACTACTCGAAGTGAGCTTTCGTCTATCCGGAAATTGGTATCGCAAGCAAGGAAACGAATGAAGTATCTACTGGACAACGAGTTGGCGCCGTTGACGTTTTCTTGGGGCTTTATCGAGGGCCCGTTATCGAAGGTCGCAGATTATTGGGTTCCTTGGACAAAAGGCATCCACGGTTCAGTGGAGACGGAAGTGCTAATGGCGACGCTGCCCACCGCGCTCCGCAAGCTCGAGCCATTAATTACGCCCCATTCGCGAGAGCTTCTTCTTTCGACGCGCTCGCAATGGGTCGCATATTTTGACAACGGAAAACATGGGGGGGACCCTCAGAGCCGGGTTGGTCATGTGTGCCGAGCGCTTAAGTGCCGGGGAGTTGCCGTTACCTGCGTCCCGCACACGCTCAAGAGTCGCGCGCGGGATGCGAAGGGCGTCTACGGTTGCGTGCAATTCATACTGTTCGCATCGGAAACACGGCAGTACCTCAACTACGAACGGTCCCTCGCCGCGGCGAACGATGGCGGGCGATGGGTTTTCCATGCAAATGGTACACCCCAGCCGTTCGAGGAGCCTGAGCGGTACGAAGCAAAACGCGTGATGGACCGCTTCACGCCGGAAATGCTGGAACGCTACTGCACCGCACTAGGTATTCGGTTGTTCGATCCTAACTTTTACGGGCCTGACGGCCTCCTGATATCTACTCCCGGATTTCGTCCCGGCCATTTTATTCCGCTGACCCTGGAGCAAGCTAGGGAAAGAATAGGTATGGGAATTAACCCAAGCTAAAGGCTTTTCCCGGAGGAGAAAGGGGGACATGCGCGATTATTGACGCCATCGCCGGGCAATCCGGCTGCCACGCTCATGGGCGGCGGCTGGACCTATCTGGGCGAGGTGACGCTCCCCCCGGGCGACGAGAGTTCCACGCTGACAGTCACTTGCAACGTCCCCGGCACCGCCCCCATCGAGGTCTGCCTCTTGCAACAAACCTCGGCCACCGCCTACGACCTGGCCGGCGACGTCCTCTCGCAGACCGACGCCCTGGGCAACACGACCACCTACACCTACGACCTCCAGGGCAACTGCCTGAGCCAGACCGACCCGAACGGCAAGATAACCAATTACACCTACGACGCGATGGGCAATATGCTCATGCTCACCGACCCGGACAACAACAAGACCACCTGGACCTACGACCACCTCGGCCGCGTGACCAGCCAGCAGGAGACCGTGGCCCTGGGCCTGAACTCTGCCGGCACGCCGCAAACCACCCTTGCCACCAGCTACTACAGCTACGACGCCAATGGCAACCTCGTCCAGCAAATCGACGCCGACGGCCGGGTCACCAAGTATGCCTACGACGCGCTGGACCGCGAAACGGGCGAAGCCTGGTACCCCAACCTCACCGACGCCACCCATGGCTGGAACTGCCAAGAGACGCTCTCCTACACCTACGACGCCGCCGGCGACCTGCTGACAGCGATCGACGATTGCGAGATGGTAGGGTGGGACGAGCCGAGCGCAGTCCCACCATAATCTGCGAAAGACCAAGGGTGGGACTTCGCTCCGCTCGTCCCACCATACGGCCTCCGCCCTCCGCCTTGTCCCGAATCCCTCTCGTCTCCGAGTCCGTGGTAAACTACCTTTGTTTCGTCAGCGGCTGTTAAGCTCCGGAGGCTAGACATCGTCAGGGCGGGGGCGGTACAATGGGAAGCCACCGCCTGGCGGCGGCCTTGTTACCGCGAAACCAAGGAGCGAGGCGATGCGAAGGGATCGGCTCACTCTGGCCAACGACGATCCGGACGGCCGCAATGGCCGAATCGCCAGGGGAGTTCCCCGCGCCCTTCTCGTGGCCGGTTTTACTGCCATCGTGCTGTGCTCCGTCTGGAGCCTTCTCCATCGCAATTGGGTGGAACTTGCCGCCGCAGTCGGCCTCGGCGCGGGCTTGTTGATTTGCCTGTCGTGGCGGCGGGCGCGGCGGACGGCGGCCGAAAAGGCGCTAGAACAAGAGAGGATATTCATCGGCGCCGTGCTGGACAGTGTTCCGGGCATCCCCTACATGTTCGACGCGGAAGGCCGGCTGGTGCGCTGGAACAAGAAGCAGGAGGAGATGACGGGCTACTCCGCCGCGGAGTTGTCGCACATGCGCATGACCGACTGGTTTCGCGGCGAAGAAGTGGGCTACATTGCGGAAAGAATGCACAAGGCGCTCACCGAGGGCTACGCGGACGCGGAAGCCATGCTGGTTACCAAGGACGGGACGCCGATTCCCTTTTTCTTCACCGGAGTCCGCCTGGTCCTCGACGGCAAGAAGTACCTTGCGGGCATGGGGATCGACATCAGCCGGCGAACGGCGGCGGAAGAGGCCATTCGCCGCAGCGAGATGCTCTATCGGACCCTTTTTCACAGCGCCACCGACGCCATTTTCATTATCAAGAACGGCGTGCTCAGCGACTGCAACTCCATGGCGACGCGCGTCTTCGGCTATCCGCGCGAGGAATTGATCGGCCATTCTCCCGCCGAGTTCAGCCCCGCGCGGCAAGCCGACGGCCGCGATTCCGAGGAAGTGGCGGTGGAGAAGATTTCCGCGGCGCTGGAGGGAAGGCCGCAGTTTTTCGGCTGGGCCCATCAACGCGCGGACGGCTCGCTGTTGATCGCGGAGATTTCGCTGAGCCGGCTGGAAGCCTACGCCGAGCCGACGCTGCTGGCGATCATTCGCGACGTTACCGAGCGGAAGAAGGCCGAGGAGTCGCTGCGCGAGCTCTCGCAGGCGGTCGAGCAAAGCCCGGTGAACGTCATCATCACCGACCTCAACGGCGACATCGAGTATGCGAACCCGCGATTTTGCCAGGTGACGGGCTATACGCTGGCCGAGGCGCTGGGGAAGAATCCCCGCATCCTCAAGTCGGGGCACACCTCGGACGAAGAATATCGCGTCCTCTGGCAGACCATCACGGCGGGAGGCCAGTGGTCGGGGGAATTCCTCAACAAGGCCAAGGACGGCTCGCTGTTCTGGGAGCGGGCGCTGATCACCTCGATCAAGGACGAGGCCGGGCATATCGCGCATTTCCTCGCCGTGAAAGAGGACATTACCGAGCGCAAGAAGGATGAAGAAGCCTTGCAGCAGATGCACTTGCAATTGACGCACGTGGCGCGGCTCTCGACGCTGGGCGAAATGGCGGCGGAGCTGGCCCACGAGTTGAACCACCCGCTCTACGCGATCCTGAACTACGCGAAGGCCTCGCGCAACGTGCTTGCCGAGGAAGGGCCGCCCGACCTGGAGAGCCTGCGCGAATGGAACGAGGAGATTGCCGAGATCGCCTTGTCGGCGGGGGAAGTGGTGAAGCGCTTGCGGACGTTTGCGCGGCGCGCCGAGGGGCCGCGGACGGCGTGCCGCATCGAGGAGATCGTGGAAGAGGCCCTGGGGCTGGTGGGCGTCGAGTTGCGGCGGGCCCGCGTGACGGTGGAAAGCGCGCTGGCGGCCGCTTTGCCGCCGGTCCAAGTGGACAGGGTCCAGGTGCAGCAGGTGCTCGTCAATCTGCTCAGCAACGCGGTGGAAGCCATGGAGACGGCGCCCGCCGGCGTGCGGCAGATTACGGTGCGGACGTTGCTGGGGGAGGGGGCGGTCGAGGTGGCCGTTGGCGATCGCGGCGTCGGCCTGCCGGCCGGCGGCGATACGAGGATGTTCGAGCCTTTCGTGAGCAGCAAGCCGAACGGCCTGGGCATGGGGCTGAGCATCGCGCGGACGATCGTCGAGGCGCACGGCGGCCGGCTCTGGGCCGAGGCCAATCCCGAGGGCGGCGCCGTCTTCCACTTCACACTTCCCTTCGAGCAGGGAGGCCACGCCAATGGAGTTTGAACCCACCGTTTTCGTCGTCGACGATGACGAGCGCGCCCGAAAGTCGGTCTGTGCGCTGGTCCGTTCCCTGGGGCTGCGGGCGGAGGCGTTTCCCTCCGCCGAGGAATTCCTGGCGCGCTGCACGCCGGGGCGCCCCGGCTGCGTCGTCACCGACGTCCGCATGGTCGGCATGAGCGGGCTGGACCTGCAAGACAAGCTCATCGAGCGCGGCATCCGGCTGCCGGTGATCGTGCTGACCGCCTACCCGCGAACCTCCTCGACGGTCCGCGCCATCAAGGCCGGGGCGGTGACCCTCCTGGAGAAGCCCTACGACGAGGAGGAACTGTGGGACGCGATTCGCAAGGCCCTGGCGCAGGAGGCCGCCGGGCGGGCCAAGACGCAGCGCCGCTCGGAAATCCAGGAGCGTGCCGCGGGGCTGACGCCCGCCGAGCGGACCGTCATGAACCTGATCGTGCAGGGGCAGCCGAACAAGATCGTCGCCAAGCAGTTGAACTTGAGTATCCGGACCGTGGAAAGCCGCCGGCACGAAGTCTTCACCAAGATGGGCGTCCAGTCCGTCGCCGAACTCGTCCGGCTGGCCATTGAAGGCGAGTTGGTTCCTTAGCCGACGTTCTTTGCGAGGCATGCTTCCCTTCTCTCCCACGGGGGCTGTCGCGATTTCTGCGTCGACCAAGGGGGACAGTCCCATTTTCGGGCCGACGCTTCGCGTCCCTGCCCGAAAATTGGGACAGTCCCCTCGCGTGCTTGCGGGGACCCGCAAAAGCCTGCGCCTATTGCTATTTTAGGCCCTCTCGGCCCGCCCTACGATAAGAGCGGAGGTGGGACCGCAGCCAACGGAGAACGAACATGAAGGCACCCCAAGGCACCCTGTTTGTCGTCGACGACGACCCCAAGGCCCGCAAGGCCGTGGCGGCGCTGGCGTCGTCCATGAAGATCAAGTGCGGGCTGTTTGCCTCCGCCGAAGAATTCCTCGAGCGCCGCGATCCTTCGCTCACGGGCTGCGTGCTCATCGATTTCCGCCTCGGCGGCATGGATGGCCTGAAATTGCAGGAATGCCTGCGGGTGATGGGCAGCCCGTTGTCGGTGATCCTGATCAGCGCGTATGCCGACGTGCCCATGGCCGTTCGCGCGATGCGAAACGGGGCGGTGACCGTCATCGAAAAGCCCTACAAGAACGACGATCTGGCCGACGCGGTCCGCAGGGCGTTGGAACTCAGCACGGCCCCGCAGCTCGCGGTCGTGGCTTTCTCCGACAGTGGCTCGATCCCGCGGCGCGGCCCAGCGCACGAAGGAGCAGGCAACCGATAAGAGGTCCTCATGGCAAGCAGCAACGGAGCAGGACAATGAACTCTTTTCAAGGCAAATTCGTGCTGGCGGCGCCCCGGCAACTCGATCCCAACTTCGTCGAGGCGGTCATCCTCATCGTCGAGCACAGCAATCGCGGGGCCTTCGGCCTCATCCTCACCGGGCCCTGCGAAGAGAGCAGCCGTTTCCAGGCACACAACTCCAGGTGGTGTTTCCGCCAAAGGCTCAGGATATCCTTCGGCGGTCCCGTGGCCGGACCCCTGATGGCCCTCCACACCAGGGCGGCCCTGGGCGAGCGGCAACTTTTGCCGGGCGTGTTCTTCTCGGCGAAGAAAAACAACATGCGGAGGCTGATCTGGCAGGGGGCGGGGCCGTGCCGGATCTTCGCCGGCTATGCCGGCTGGGGGCCGGGACAATTGGATCGCGAGGTCCAACAAGGCGTCTGGCGGGTCGTTCCCGCCAGCCCCGCACAGGTCTTCTCCAAACGCAGCGATCTCTGGAAACAGCTTTCACGTCAGGCGTCCCGCTCGCTCATGCGGGCTATCTTGCACGTCAAGCACATCCCGGAAAACCCGTTGTTGAACTGAGGCCGGACCCATGCCAACGCCAAGCGCGAAGACGCTCGAAGGCGATCCCAGCCGGCCGCCGCCGGCCCGCCGCGATGAGGATTTGCTGGCAATCTACGCCAGGACGGGCAGCGGCGAGGCCTTCGAGGAACTCGTCCGCCGCTACCAGCGCGAGATCTTCAGCTACCTGTACCGCTTCCTGGGCGACGCCCAATTGGCCGAGGACGCCGCCCAAGCCACCTTTCTGCGACTGCACCTCAAATGCCGCCAATTCGAGCAGGGCCGCGGGCTGCGGCCATGGCTCCACGCCATCGCCAACAATCAGGCGGTCGACCTGCTACGGCGCAATCGACGGCACAAGGCGGTCAGCTTGAGCACCCCGGTGCGGGACGCCGGCGCCGACGAGCAACGGCGGCCGCTGGGCGATCTGCTGCAAACCAAGGATGCCGGCGTCGTGGCCGGCCTGGAGAGCGTCGAGGATCGGCAGCGAACCCGCCTGGCCATGGACAAGATTCCCGCCAAGCTGAGGCAAGTGCTCCTGCTGGTCGTTTACCAGGGGCTCAAGCAGCGCGAGGCCGCCACGTTGCTGGGAATCGCTCGTGGCACCGTCAAGAGCCGGATGGACAAGGCACTCCGAAGCCTGCGCGAGGCATTCCTCCGCCATTACAAAGATAATCCCGGGATTTCGCGGAACTTTTCCCCCGGCGGCTGCGTCTAAGCAAGTTGCGAAACCGGGGCGACAGCCGCCCAACTCATCTTATCCACAGCGGCAAAATAGGGGGAATCGCCATGCGTTGGCAAGGACGAGTGGTGGTGTCCGCGTTGGCAATCGGGGGGGTGTTGGCAGTCTTGACGCTGGGGAGTCCGGCCGGGACGCCACTCTTGTACGAACCGGCCCCCGTGCCCGTCTCCGCCGGGCCGGAAGTGGCCCTGGCCGAATCCTCCCCGGATGCGATCACGCTCGATCTGCTTCCGCCCGGCGGCCGTCCCGGCGAAGCCGAGGTCGAATTGCTCGACTTGGGGGGCAAGCTGCTGGCCAAGGTCACCGTCGCGCAGGTCGGCAAGCCATTCCAGGCGAAGCTCACCGCGAGAGTGAACACTGCCGATCCGGCCAATTACTACGTCCGCTACCGCTTCAACGCCGGGGAGGCGTTCCGCCAGCGGAGCCTGCACTTCCTCAGTGAGCTGCTGGAGACTTGCGTCCTGGGGCAGCGGGAGTTCCTGGCCGGCACCAGCCCGGTGGTGCGGATCATGGTCCGCGACCGGGCGGCTGGGGTCCCCGTGGCCGGCGCCAAGGTCCGTGTTGTGCTGGCGCAGGGCGAGAAGGAGATTTGTTCGACCGAGGCCAGGACCGACGCCCGCGGCGAGGTGGCGGCACGGCTCCAGTTGCCGGCCGGGGAGTTTACCGGGGCGCGGCTCAAGGTGAGCGTCCAGTCGCGCACCGCCCGCGACACCGTGGAAGAGGCGGTCAACGTCAAGAGTGCCGTGCGGACGCTGTTGACGACCGACAAGCCGCTCTACCAGCCGGGGCAGACGATCCATCTCCGCGCCTTGGCCTTGCAGCGGCCCGGCATGAAGCCCCTGGCCGGGGCCGGCGTGCTCTTCGAGGTCGACGACGCCAAGGGCAACAAGGTGTTCAAGCAGCCGGTCCAGGCCGACGACTTCGGCGTCTCGCACGCCGATTTCGTCCTGGCCGACGAGCTGAACATGGGGAGCTACCGCGTCCGGGCGGTCGTGGCCGGGGCCAAGGAGGAAAAGACCGTCACGGTGTACCGCTACGTGCTGCCGAAATTCAAGAATACGCTCGTGACCGACCGGCCGTTTTACCAGCCGGGCGAGACCATCAAGGCCGAACTCCAGGTGAACTACTTCTTCGGTAAAGCGGTCGCCGGCGGCAAGGTGCACGTGAAGTGCTCGAAATTCGACGTCGGCTACTTCGATTTCCAGGTCCTCGAAGGCCAGACCGACGCCGAGGGGCATTTCTCCTTCGAGGTCAAGCTGCCGGCAAGTTTCGTCGGCCAGCCGCTGGAGGCCGGCAAGGCCTCGGCGAAGCTGGAAATCGCCGTGACCGACACGGCCGACCATAAAGAAACCATCACCAAGAACGTGGCCGTCACCGCCGCGCCGATCCTGGTCACGGCCGTGCCGGAGAGCGGCGAGCTGGTGCCCGGCCTGGAAAACCGCATCTACGTCGTCACGACCTATGCCGATTCCACCCCGGCCCGCTGCCAGGTGTCGTGGCTGAGCGTCCCGGGCCCCACGCTCCAGAAGATCCAGACCGACGAGGCCGGCTTCGGCCAGTTCATCTACCGTCCGGACCAGGCGGGCAACATTCCCGTGACGCTCTTCGCGCAGGACGAAAAGGGGCAAGAAGGCCGGGCCAGCCTGTTTCTCAACACAGCGGCCAAGACCGGCGATGACACGATCCTGCTGCGGACCGACCGTTCGCTCTATCGCGTCGGCCAGCGGGCGAAGCTGGTGATCCTCACCACGCGGAAGGCCGGCACGGTCTACCTGGACTTCATCAAGGACCGCCAGACCTATTTGACGCGATCTGTCGAGGTCAATGACGGCCGGGCCGCCGATACCGTCACTTTCGACCCGACGCTGGCCGGCACCGTGCAGATCAACGCCTACCTGATCGGCGAAAACGGCGAGATGATGCGGGACCGGCGGCTGGTGATCGTCGACCCGGCCGACGACCTGAAGGTCTCCATCCGCAACGACGCCGAGACCTATCTGCCCGGCGGCGAGGCCCAGGTGAGCTTTCGCGTGACCAACGCGTCGGGCCGGGGCGTGGTCTCCGCGCTGGGCGTGATGGTGGTCGACGAGGCGGTCTTCGCGCTGCAAGAGATGCAGCCGGGGCTGGAGAAGATCTATTTCTACCTGGAAAAGGAGATCGCCACGCCGCGGTATGAGGTCCACGGCTGGTCGCTGGACCAGTCGATGGAGCCGGGCGAGGCATCGCCAGAGTCCGCCGCCCGGCGCGACACGGCGGCCCGCGTGCTGCTGGCCTCGGCCAAGGGCGTGGGGGATTACACGCTCCGGGTGGACACCTACAAGCGGGACAACAAGGCCGCCGCGTTCCAGGCGAAGATGGCCGCGCTTCTGGCCGGTCGCTGGCAGACGGTGGCCCAGGCCGTGCGCCAGTTCGGCCAGAAGCACCACGGCGACGCCCAGAGGATCGAGCCGAAGGACCTGACTATCCAGCGGTTGGTCAAAGAGGGGCTGCTCAAGCAAGCCGATGCCCTCGATCCCTGGGGCACGCCGATGAAGATCGTCGGTGGCGCCTGGTCCCCCCCTTGGCAGACGTTCTGGAGTTTTTCCATTGCTTCGGCGGGCATCGACGGTCAGTGGAGCACGGCGGATGACATTACGTATGCCCCTCCAGTGATGGTCGAAATGGAAATCTTTGCAGACGTTCTCGACGCTGGGGGCGCGGGCCGGTGGATGGCGGAGGGCAAAGGGGAAATGCCTGCGGAAAAGTTTGCCGGGAATATGCTTGCGGCCCCGGCTGCCAAGGACGCGGCCCCTGGCGTGCTGTGCCTCACCGGCGCCAACACCTACAGCGGCGGCAACACCATCAGCGGAGGCGCGCTGGAGCCGGTCCGCGTCCGCGAGTATTTCCCCGAGACGCTCTACTTCAACCCGGCCGTAATCACCGATCACCAGGGAAACGCCCTCCTCCGCGTGCCGCTGGCCGACTCGATCACCACCTGGCGGTTGACCTGCATGGCCTCGTCGGCCCGCGGCCGGCTGGGCTCGGCCACTGCCGGCATCAACGTCTTCCAGGACTTCTTCGTGGATATCGACTTCCCGGTGGCGCTGACGCAGCACGACGAGGTGTCCGTGCCCGTGGCGGTCTACAACTACCTCAAGACCGACCAGGCGGTGCGGCTGGAAGTGACGCCGGGCGACTGGTTCGAGCTCCGCCCGCCGGCGGTGCAGACGCTGACGCTTGGGCCGGGGGAGGTGCGGGCGGTGCACTTCCCCATCGTCGCCCGCAAGATCGGCTTCCAGAAGTTCACCGTCACCGCCCGCGGGGCCCATAAGAGCGACGCCGTGGCCCGCAGCGTCGAGGTCGTGCCCGACGGCAAGGAGTTTCTCGTCAGCCAGAGCGGCCGCCTGGAGGGCAAGATCGCCCATACGATCGACATCCCGCCGGAGGCGATCCAGGGGGCCAGCAAGATTTTCGTGAAGGTCTATCCGGGCATGATGTCGCAGGTGGTCGAGGGCCTGGACAAGATGCTCCGCATGCCCGGGGGCTGCTTCGAGCAGACCTCGAGCTCGACCTATCCGAACGTGCTGGTGCTGGACTACATGAAGACCAGCGGCAAGATCACGCCCGAGTTGCAGATGAAGGCCGAGGGCTTTATCAACGCCGGCTACCAGCGGCTGGTGTCCTTCGAGGTTCCCGGCGGCGGTTTCGAGTGGTTCGGCCGGGCGCCGGCCCATTCGATCCTGACGGCCTACGGGCTGATGGAGTTTTACGACATGAGCAAGGTCCACGCGGTGGACCCAGGCGTAATCGCCCGCACGCAGCAGTGGCTGGCCCGCTTGCAGCAGTCCGACGGCTCGTTCCGGCCCTCCATGGGCGGGATCGCCGAAGGGGCCATCAACAAGATGCAGGACAACATCTTGCGCAACACGGCCTATACCGTCTGGGCCCTGGCGAGCACGGAATACAAGGGGCCCGAGCTGCCCAGGGGAGCCGACTTCCTTCGCGGCCATCTCGACGAGATGAAAGACAACTACACCCTGGCCCTGGCGGCCAATGCCTTGGCCACGGTGGCCCCCCAGGACGACGCGACCGTCCGCGTGCTCGCCCTGCTGCGGGCCGCCTGCACCGAAAAGGACGGCCTGGCCTTCTGGAGCCTACAGTCGGACACACCCACCTTCGGCAGCGGCGCCGCCGGCGACATCGAGGTGACTGCGCTGGCCGTGCAGGCCCTCATCCGCGGCGGCCGCGAGCTGGGCATCGCCGACAAGGCCGTGGCCTACCTGGCCAAAAACAAAGACGCCTTCGGCACCTGGCAATCCACCCAGGCCACCATCCAGGCCCTGCGGGCCATGCTCATGGCCGAGCGGGGCGCCACGGCCAGCTCCAGCGGCAGCATCGACCTGCGGCTCAACGGCAAGGCCGTCAAAACACTCCGCATCGACCAGTCCAACAGCGACGTGCTCCAACTGGTCGACCTGAAGGAGCTGACCATCGCCGGGCCCAACGTCGTGGCGCTGGAATTCCAGGGCACCGGCGGGCTGCTCTACCAGGTCGTGGGACGCTATTATCTGCCCTACGCCCGCGGCGCCGCCGCGGCCCCGGAGGCCGAGCCGCTGGGCATCCAGGTCCGGTACGACCGCACCAACCTCGACGCCGAGGACGTCGTGGGCGTGACCGCCACCGTGACCAACAACCGCGGCGGCTCGGCCCAGATGGTGATCGTGGACCTCGGCCTGCCGCCGGGCTTCACGCCGGTGTTGGACATGCTCAACCGCGCGGTGGCCGAGAAGCAGATCGAGAAATACTCGGTCACTGGCCGGCAGATCATCGTCTACCTGCGGCAAGTGACGGTGGGCCAGCCGGTCGAGTTGCACTACCAGTTGCTGGCCAAGTATCCGCTGAAGGCCCAGACGGGCAAGTCGGTGGCCTACCAGTACTACAACCCGGCCGCCCACGGCGAGTCCAATCCGGTGCAACTGACGGTGGCGGCCAAGAAGTGAGGCAGCCGCCGGGGACGAACGAGAGGACATTACTGATTTCCGTCCGTTCGTCACCGATGGCCGTCGTTAACCTCCCCGCCCCGCGAATATCGGTGATCCCTTTTCCTCTCAGACGGCGGAGCGTTTGTCCGGGAGGCTTGCGGAAGAGCGGGAAAGTGTCAAAGTTGATAATTAAAGTCTGACCCCAACGCCGACCCGTTCTCACCCCCGCTGTTGGCGCCGGCGATGGGCACTTTACTCCACATGGCGTTAGAGCGCGGGAAAAATGCGAGAAATCTTGGGGGGCAGGTTGCCAAACGCTTGCAAATCCGGCGGCAGTAGCTAAATTGATTCTATGCGGGTCGTGGCAGGGGGTTGCTTTACGATCCGCACGTCTGGCCCTCGACAAAAAGAGGCAGCGTTCGGTTCACCTAGCCCTGTTGCTCGCAGTTTAAGCCGCGGGCCGTTCTTGGCTGGGTGCTTTCCCGTGGTGTTGTCTGTGCCGAGGGTTGTGCGCAGCCGAAGTTGCGGTCGGTGCGTGATGTGGATGTGGAAACCAAGAGCTTGACTTGCGCGGTTTAGGGGGTAAGAAATGTTCGGCAAGACGCGGGTGCGAGGTTTGATGGGTGTGATGAAACTGGCAACGATTTGCGGAAGGGCGTTGGTCATGTTCGGGGTTGGCGTCTGGTTTTCTAACAACGTCGCCGTGGCAGACAATCTATACGTGGGTGGCCTTTCCGTGGCTGGCTCTCCCGTGGGTGGCCCTGGGTTCACCGTCATCGAGATCACGCCTGGCGGAAGTCAATCCGCTATCGCGTCCTTTGCGGCGATCAATGCCATGGCATGCGACAGCGGCGGCGATCTGTACGTGGGCGCCCTTCCCCTGGGTGGCTCTGGGTTCGCCGTCACCGAGATCACGCCTGGCGGAAGTCAATCCACGATCGCGTCCTTTTCGGTTATCAATGCCATGGCATGCGACAGCGGCGGCGATCTGTACGTGGGTGGCGTTCCTATGCTTGGCCCTATGACCATCACCAAAATCACGCCTGACGGAAGTCAATCCACTATCGCCACTATCGCGTCCTTTGCGGTTATCAATGCCATGGCATGCGACAGCAGCGGTGATCTGTACGTGGGTGCCCTTCCCGTGGGTGGTTCTGGGTTCACCGTCACCGAGATCACGCCTGACGGAAGTCAATCCACCATCGCGTCCTTCCTGGGGCCCATCAATGCCATGGCATGCGACAGCAGCGGCGATCTGTACGTGGGTGGCGCTCCCGTGCCTGGCCCTATGACCGTCACCGAGATCACGCCTGACGGAAGTCAATCCACTATCGCGTCCTTTGCGGTTATCAATGCCATGGCATGCGACAGCAGCGGCGATCTGTACGTGGGCGCCAATCCGTTGGGTGGCGCCGGGTTCACCCTCACCGAGTTCACGCCTGACGGCAGTCAATCCACGATCGCGTCCTTTGCGGCGATCAATGCCATGGCATGCGCCGTCCCCGAGCCCTCTACCCTCGCCCTGCTCGGTATCGGCGCCGTCGGGCTGCTGGCTGTGGCGTGGCGGCGGCGAGGAAAGTAGCAACACCCTCGTCCTCATGTTCACCGCATCGCTCGGCCTCGTCGGCGTCCTGGTTTATCTGCTCCGCCGTGGGCCGAAGGCTTGACGACCGCCAACTCCGGAGCGTAGCCGTCCAGCCCGCTCCGCACCCACTGCCGCCAGCGTCGGACGTACTTGCTGATGCGGGCGGCACCATCCGGTTTCGGTCAGGAAACCCCTCGCCTTCCGATTCACACTGTCTGGCCGAAGAGCGGCGCGGCACTGCTGTCCACCGTCAAGGCCCAAAAGCACCGACGGGCCGGGGGTCGTCGCACCATGACGTGGAGCCGTCCGTGCGGCCCCTAGGCGGACAGCCCCCCCGACGCAGTCGGGGGGCTTTCCGGATCGCATCAACCTTTGTCTTTCAGGGCCGCGGCGATGGCGCTGAAAAGCGTCTCCGGCGAGGCCATCCGGCCGGCGCCCAAGGCCCCGCAACTGAGATAGCCCTCCTCGGGATCGATCAGGATGACGCCGTCGGCGCGAAGCTGGGCCACGTTGCGCCGCACGGCCGGTTTGGCCCACATCTTGTCGTTCATCGCCGGGGCCATGAGGATCGG
>JBKQVT010000098.1:0-28277 GCA_052139835.1 Thermoguttaceae bacterium | reverse complement strand
ATTGCAGCCCACAACACGAACCCTCGCCCGTTCACTTGGACCGCCAAGGCGGATGAAATTCTCGCCAAGATCGAACGTGCCCGAAACGTCCTTCATAAAACCCCAACAGCGTGAATCACTACACTAGTATTGGCAGGATGGAGTACGTTAAACTACCTGCGTCCCCGTGACGACTACCTGCGTCCCCGTGACGACTTCGTGGCGAATTCAGAAAGGGAAGAAGACCTTGGCGCACCGAGCCATCGTGCCGTTGATGATGTTGTGGATTGCCACGTCCACTGCCGGCTGTGCGGGCACGCGAACGCGTCCGGCGGACCTCACCGACTTTCAGGCCGCCCAAACTTTGACATTCAGCGACCTCGGCCCCGGGAGTGACAAGAGCGTCAAGCGTTCTGTGACCATCTCGGATGCTCGGACCATCGTCGAGGTAAACCGGGACGGAAAAGGGGACATCACTCATTTCGGTTCTCCACTCTTCCAAAAGCAGTGATGTCCCCTTTTCCGGACTGAGGGTTCGCCCGGACGATGGCGAACCTGGACGCCAGCGACGCGATCCGCCCGAATCATCTCAACGAAGCGATCAACTACCGGATGCTGGACCGGCAATTGTGGACCTAACCAAAGCGCAAAATAGTTCTGACCCCTTTTGCACTCTGCCCCCTTTTGCACTCTAAGGCGGTGAGTAATGCGAGTTCCTGCTAAGCTATTCCGCCGTGTAATTGCCTTGCTTGTAATCGCTGTTGGGCTTTTCTGGATTGCGTTCGCTATTTGGCTGTTCTGTGATACACCAGATACAGTACGCAGAATACTTGTAAATATCGGTATGATGACGGTAGTGCTGTTCGCTCTCGGAATAGCAGGGCTAACGACCATACTAGCGGGCGTTATGCTTCTACCAAAGAGAAGACAGGGGACTTCCCCTAGTGCTGACGAGCGGGAGTTGGAACGGGGACGCAGCTAGTATTGGTAAGATGGGGTGCGATAAACTAGCCGGGTCCCCGTTGCGGCCTCTGGCCCGAGCAAACTGGACCCGGTGATATCTGATTTTCAGGTGCGTTGGATGAACTGGCAAGAACGAGTTACCGTGGACCCGGCGGTCTGCCACGGCAAGGCGTGCATCAAGGGAACGAGGGTGATGGTGTCGGTCGTCCTCGATAATCTGGCCGCGGGCGAGTCGTGGGAGGAGGTCATGCGCGGGTACCATCTCCAGCGCGAGGACATCGAGGCGACTGTCGCCTACGCAGCCGAGCTGGCCCGCGAGACCGTCATTCCCTTTGTGCCGGGGGTCGGCTGATGCGATTCAAGACCGACGAGAACCTGCACGAGGACGTGGCGGAATCCCTTCGGCGCCACGGGCATGATGCCGTGAGCGTGTTTGAGGAGGGGCTGCGCGGGCACGCCGATCCGGATATTGCAGGAGTTGAAACTGGGACGCAGCTAGTATTTGCGGGCGGCTCCCACAGGCGAACCATTGCAGCGAAGGGATCGACCCCAAACAACTGATTCGGTAGGGTTGGACAATGAGAAAAGCGTTCCTGGTCATCCTAGGATTCATCCTCGGCGTCGTAGCCACACTCGCATCCGAATACGTCTGTTTTCGGCTTCATGTTCGTGGGCCGATGCGCGTCTTTCCGCCGGTACAACTTATTGCCCCTCGGGGAATCTCTCTAGACGCCGGCAAAATGATTCGTGCGACAACAAGGAACGGGACGACACTCATTAACTTTACCTCGTATGGAGACACAGACTCGGAATCGACCTACCGATGGCGTCTTCGATCACGAAGCGGGTTTGAGACAAGTGGCACCGGCAGCGTGAAGGAAGGAAAGAATCACAAAGGCCCGCCTGTTGTGACCGGTAGTCTCAAGCTGGGATGGTCGTGGGGATCAAAGACAAACTGCTGGCTGTATTACTTTGAGGACGACGTGGAGGTCAAAGTGCTGCCGGATACGACGTTTGAGACGGAAGACCTGAAATAGCGGGCCGTGTAAAGGACGTCCGGAACAGGGACGCACCTAGCATTGGCAGGATGGGGCACGATAAACTCGGCGCGTCCGGGTCGCGACTGCCCAGGAGTCCCGAGACAACGGAGGAACACTGATTTTTGCTAATCCTCGCTGATTGCTTCCATAAGCGTCGATAAGCGAGGATTAGCGTTCCGTAGAAACAGTCAACTTGTTCTGACGCAGTTCGTAACGCCGTGGAAGGAGAGATAGATGATGTCCGGTTACAACCTGGGGGCGACTTTCCTGTTCATCGTCTCGATTGTCTTCGCTTGCGCCAACACAGCCCATGACCCACATCCCGGTCCAGCTACGCAATTGGGCTTGGCCTCGTGCGGTTTTGCCATTGCCGGTGGGCTGGCCCTGGTGGCAGGGGCACTTCAGAAAAACAGGGGCACCTCCAAGAAGGACGAGTAAGGGCGTTGTGCCCCGCGGTGTGCCACTGGCTTTGCCAGTGCTCGTCTGGGCTCCGGAGAAAGGCACTGGCAGAGCCAGTGGCACCCGCGCGGAGAAGCAAATCCGCCGCTTCCATAAGGGCACCAAAATGAAAATCGTCTGGACGGGCGTTGCGGGCGCGGTGATTTCCTTGGCGGCCGCGGCGGGGCTCTGCTGCTACGCCCCGGCCGCGATAGAGACGGTCTCCGAAGTGCTCACGTTTCGGCCGCTGCACGGCGGCCGGCCGAACTGCGACTACCCGTACCAACTCCGCACGGAGGCGGTCCTGGCCCTGGCGCTGGCGGCGGGTTTCGTCGCGGCCGTCACCGCCCTGGGGCGCGCCAACCGGTCCCAAGGCGTGTCGGTCTTCGGCCGCGCGCTGTTGTTGGCGGGGGTGGCGGGCGCGATCGCCGCCGCGGCGGCCCTGTTGCTCGTCGTGATCCACTGGCAGCACTTCCTGTGGCCGCTGTTCACGGGCAAGGCGGCGCTGACGCAGCAGATGGTCGCGCAGGAGGTGGCCGACACCGTCGGGCCGCTCCGCCTCGGGTTCCTTCTGCTGCTGGCCATGCCGATGGCTCTGGGGGCGGCCAGCCTCGTGGGCATGGGCGGGCCGCGGCCGGCCGCGGCCCGCGGCGGGCTGACGGCCGGCGGCGCGGGCTTCGCCGCCGTTGTGGGACTTGGATTTGCCGCAGCCTTTTGGCTGAGCTGGGAATTTGCCTGCAAGGCTTACGGGATCATTGGGGCAAGCGGCGTGCAACTCCAGGTCAAGCCACTCGTCGGCAGGCTGAACGACCTGCTCAGCGCGCAGTTCCTGGCCGGCGTCTGCCTGCTGCTCTTGGGCCTGATCCTGGCGGCGGTGGCTTGTTTGCTTGCCGGCGGCCGGCAATAACGGCCGTTTTCCCGCAAGTTTTGCGGCGAAAGGCCCAACAGCCCTTGCCCGGCCGCGGGCGGCACGCTAAACTTGCCCGTTTTGGCAAGGCCAAGCGGCCGCACCGCGGAGGCAGTTTGCCCCCGAGCAGTTCGTTAATCCCCCTTTTGAGGCATAGAGGAGTCTGGTATGAGGAGCATCTTTGGGTTCATGAAGTCTCTCGTCCAACCCGGGCGGAGAATCTCCACTCGCACGTCGCTGCTGGTGTTGCTTTTGGCCGGCATCGTCGTGCTGGCGGCGGGCGGCGGATCGGCGCCGGAGACGGCGGCCGGCGGGGGCCCCTCGGCCGAACGCTTCTGGGGCCTGCTCAAGCCGGTCTTAGAGTACCCCATGATGGAGAAGATTTCGCTGTTCGTCGTGCTGGGGATCGCGATCTTGGGCCTGCTGTACGCCGGGCTGCTGGTCAAGCAAGTGCTGCGGGCCGATCAGGGCACGGCGCGGATGCAGGAGATCGCCCGCGCGGTCCGCGAAGGGGCCAATGCCTACCTGGCCGCCCAGTTCCGCAAGATCTGGCCGCTGATTGCCGTGATCACGGTCGCCCTCTTCTGCACCAAGTGGGGCGAATGGCCGTTTGCCTGCGGCCGCGCCGGGGCCTTCCTGGCCGGCTCTCTGTTTAGCTGGACGGTGGGCTTCGTGGGCATGCGGCTGGCCACCAACGGCAACCTCCGCGTCGCCGCCGCCGCCAAGCGCAGCTACGGCGAGGCCATGCAACTGGGCTACCGCACCGGCACCATCACCGGCATGTTGACCGACGGGCTGGGCCTCTTGGGCGGCACCTGCATCTTCCTCATCTACGGCGAGCAGGCCTACGAGGCCCTGCTGGGCTTCGGTTTCGGCGGCACGCTGCTGGCCCTGTTCATGCGCGTCGGCGGCGGCATCTACACCAAGGCCGCCGACGTGGGCGCCGACCTGGTCGGCAAGGTCGAGGCCGGCATCCCCGAAGACGATCCCCGCAACGCCGCCACCATCGCCGACAACGTGGGCGACAACGTCGGCGACTGCGCCGGCATGGCCGCCGACATCTTCGAGAGCTACGAAGTGACCATCGTGGCCGCCATGATCCTCGGCCTGGCCAGCTTCGGCCACAAGGGGGTGATCTTTCCGCTGCTGGTCCGCGGCGTGGGCGTGCTGGGCTCGATCATCAGCACCTACACCGTCAAGGCCGGCGCGCACGACACCTCCGACACGGCGCTGAAGAGCGTCCACCGGGGCTTCTGGATCGGCTCGCTGATCTCGGTGGCGGGTTTCTTCGCCATTGGCTTCGGATACCTGTACTTCCCGCTTGGCGAGATATCCAAGATGGCGGCGCAGGGCTTTCCCGGCGGCAACGCCTTGAACCTGCCGGTCTGGTTTAACTTCGGCATCGCCAATCTCGACCTGCGTCCGGCGATCACCTGCCTGATCGGCGTCTTCCTGGCCGTGGCCCTGAACAAGGTCACCAGCTACTACACGCACACCTCGCATAACCCGGTCAAATCGCTGGCCCGCGCCTGCCAGACGGGCCATGCCACGAACATCATCCAGGGGTTCGCCGTGGGCTACGAGAGCACGGTGGCCGCGTTGCTGGTGATCGTCACCGCGATCGTGCTCTCGGTGCTGGTCTACTGGGGCATGCCGCCGGTCTTCGTGGCCTACGGCGTGGCCATGACCGGCATCGGCATGTTGACGCTCACCGGCAACACGATCTCGATGGACGTTTTCGGGCCCGTGGCCGACAACGCCAACGGCATCGGCGAAATGGCCTATAACCGCGACAGCAACGGCCGGGAACTTAAGGCCGGCGACCCGGAGTACATGCCCCCCGCCGATTACAAGCGGGCCCGGCAAATACTGGCCGACCTCGACGCCGTGGGCAATACCACCAAGGCGGAAACCAAGGGCATCGCCATCGGCTCGGCCGTGATCGCCGCCGTCTCCCTCTTCGCCAGCTTCATCGCCGTGATCGCCGTGGGCAGCGAGGAGAACCTCAAGCAAATGACGCTCCAACAGTACAACTACTTCGCCGGCTTTCTCACCGTGGCCGATCCCAAGGTGCTGCTGGGCCTGCTGATCGGCGGCTCCGTGCCCTTCCTCTTCAGCTCGATGCTCATTCGGGCGGTGGGTCGGGCGGCCTTCTTCATCGTCAAGGAATGCCGTGCCCAGTTCAAAGACCCCGCCATCATGGCCGGCACCAAGAAGCCTAACTATGGCCGCGTGGTGGATATCTGCACCAGCACCGCCCAGAAAGAACTGATCGGTCCGGGCATCCTGGCCATCTTGGCGCCCTTTGCCGTGGGCTTCCTCCTGGGGCCCTACGCCCTGGGCGGCTTCCTGGCCGGCATGATCGTGGTGGGCCAGTTGCTGGCCGTGTTCATGGCCAACGCCGGCGGCGCCTGGGACAACGCCAAGAAGATGATCGAAGACGGCCTCTACGGCGGCAAGGGCTCCGAGGCCCACAAGGCCAGCGTCACCGGCGACACGGTGGGCGATCCGCTGAAGGACACCGCCGGGCCCGCCATCAACCCCATGATCAAGGTGATGAACATGGTGAGCCTGCTGGGGCTCGGGCTGGTGTTGACCTGCAACGTGGCCGGGGTGCGCCCCGACGTGGACAAGTTCAAACCCGGCCTTCCAATCGACTGGGTGGTCCCCAACCTGCCGACCTACTGGCCCATCGGCATCGGCGTGGTCGTGGTCTGCGTGTTGTTGATTATCTGGGCGGTGTGGCGGAGCAAGAGCGAGTCGGCCGAGATGAAAGAGATCGTCGGCAGCCTGGACGACGCGGGATAGCGGCTAGGGGCTGGGGACTGGGGGCTAGGGGCTGGGGATAAGACGGTCCCGGCGCAATCCTGGACCCCGGTCCGCACTCGCCCACCATGACAAATTGTCCTGACACATCGAACCCCTCGGATGCGTCGCTCTCGCGCCGCGAGCGCCGCTGGACGTGGGCCGTCTCCATCGCGCTGGTGCTGGCGGTCTTCGCCGTCTTCGGCCAGACCGTGCGTTTCGATTTCATCAATTTCGACGACAACGTCTGCATCTACAGGAATCCCCGGGTCTTCCAGGGACTGACGAAGCAGAACATCACTTGGGCGTTTACCCAAAAGCACGTGGGGACGTGGCAGCCGCTGACGTGGCTGTCGCTGATGGCGGACTGCGAGATTTTCGGCCTCCAGCGGCCCGGCGGGTTTCATTTCACCAACGTGCTGCTGCACGCCCTGACGGCGGTCCTGCTCTTCCTGGTGTTGCGGCAGATGACCGGCCGGCTCTGGCCTTGCGCGTTTGCCGCCGCGCTGTTCGCCGTGCACCCGCTACGGGCCGAATCGGTGGCCTGGGTCACGGAGCGCAAGGACGTCCTCAGCGGCGTCTTCTTCATGCTCGTGCTGGGGGCCTACGTGGCGTATGCCCGGCGGCCGTCTTCCCTCCTCCGCTACGCGGCGGTGATGACGTTGCTGGCCCTGGGGTTGATGGCCAAGCCGATCCTCGTGACGGTGCCGTGCCTGCTGCTTCTGCTGGATTTTTGGCCGCTGGGGCGGATGGCCGGCTGCGGCGCAGCGGCGGCCGCCTCGCCCCGCGGCGTGCTGAAGAACGTTGCCTGGCTGGTGCTGGAAAAGATACCGCTTTTCGCCCTGGTGGGCCTCTCCTGCGCCGCCACCTTTTGGGCGCAGCGCGAGGCCCTGGTGTGGGCCGATTATATCCCCTGGCCGCGGCGGATCGGCGGCGCCATACTCTCGTACGTCGCGTACCTGGGGCGCTTCTTCTATCCGCTGCACTTGGCCGTCGCCTATCCGTGGCGCGACACGCACACGCCGCTGCCGATGTGGCACGTCCTGGGGGCCGCCGCGCTCTTGGCCGGCGTGACGGCGGCGGTCGTCGTCGCCTGGCGAAGACATCCCTACGGGCTCGTCGGCTGGTTTTGGTACCTGGGAGTGATGCTGCCGGTGATTTTGGGCATTCAAATCGGCCCGGAAGCGGATCCCGATCGCTTCACCTATCTGCCGCAGATCGGCATCGGCATCGCGTTGGCGTGGGCCGTGGCCGATTGGACCCGGACGTGGCGGCGGCAAGGCGCCGTCTGCGGCCTGGCCGCGGTCGCCGTCTTGCTGGCCTTGGCGGCGCGGGCAGCGTGGCAGACTTCCTATTGGCGCGACAGCGCGACGTTGTGGCGCCACACCCTGGAGTTCGCCTCGGCAAATCCCATCGCCCACGGCAAGCTCGGCCTGGCCCTGGCCGGCCAGGGGCAATTCCAAGAAGCCATCGACGAGTTCCAGACGGTGCTGAGAATCAATCCCCAGGACGCCGGGGTCCACGGCAACCTCGGCGCGGTCCTGGGCGGCCTGGGGCGCTTCGACGAAGCCATCGCCGAGTTCCGGGAGTCGCTCCGAATCGATCCCGACGACGCCGAGGTCCATGACAACCTGGGCGCGGCCCTGGCCCGCGTGGGACGGGTCGACGAAGCCATCGCCGAGTTCCGCGCGGCGGTGAAGAACAATCCGCACGACGCCGAGGCCCACGGCAGCCTGGGCGCGACCCTGGCCGGCCTGGGGCGCATGGACGAAGCCGTCGCCGAGTTCCGCGCGGTGCTGGAAACCAATCCCCGCGACGCCGAGACCCGCCGCAACCTCGGCCTGGCCCTGGCCGGCCTGGGGCGCTTCGACGAGGCGGCCGCCGCGTTCCAGGAGGCCCTCAAAGTCAACCCCCGCGACGCCGTGGCCCACGGCAACCTTGGCGCCGCCCTGGCCGGCCTGGGGCGCTTCGACGAGGCGGTCGCCGAGTACCGAGCGGCGCTGAAAATCGATCCCCACGACGCCGTCGTCTACAACAACCTCGGCCTGGCCCTGACCCGCCTGGGGCGCGTCGACGAGGCGGTTGCCGAGTACGAGAAGGTGCTAAAGATCAATCCTAACGACGCCGGGGCCTGCAACAGCCTCGCCTCGATCCGGGCGACGTATCCCGAGGGCAGGTTCCGTGACGGCGCCGCGGCCGTGACGCTGGCGCGGCGGGCGGTGAAACTCTCGCCCAACGATCCCACTGCCCTGGACACGCTGGCCGCCGCCTATGCCGAGGCGGGCCGGTTTCCCGAGGCCGTGCGGTCCGCGGAACAAGCGATCCGCTTGGCCACGATTGTCGGCAATCGCCCCCTTGCCGACCAGGTCCGCCGCCGCCTGGAACTCTACAGGAAGGGAAGGCCCTATCGTCAGCCGGCGGCCCGATAAGGATGAAGGATAAAGGATAAAAGATCAAGGACAAAAGCGACGCGGCGGCGCGCTGGCGCTTTCGCCTTCATCCTTTATCCTTCATCCCTCATCCTTCCTTCCGCTCACTTGCCGAGTTGAAACAGCGCCGTGACGCCGCAGGTGAACCGTAGCGCGCTGGGGTCGGCGCCGACCGATTCGTCGGGTTTTCCCGCAACGTCCTCCGCGGCCTGTTGGAGGAACATGCGGCGTCCGGGGTACATCCCGCCGTACTGGTTCTCCTCGCCCATGTTGACCTGCCCGGCGCAGCCGCCGGAGAGGCCGACCAGCGGACCGAGTTCCACGCCCGCCGCCTTGGCCAATTCGGCCGCCTGCTCTTTGGCCTTGGCAGCCGCGTCGGTCATGCCCTTCTGGCGGTCTTCCTTGGAGAGCAGGGCGACGAAGAGGAATTGCGGCTGGCGAGACTGCTGGGCCTCGTCGTTGCCGGATTGATTGGCCGCCTGGGCGGCTTCTTCCTCGAATTCTTCTTCCTCGGGCGTGAGTTTTTCCGCCTCTTTGCTGCCGGCCAAATCGGCGGCCTTGACCTTGTCCTGGATGTCTTGGGCGGCCAGCAGGAATTTCTCGGGCGAGTCCGCGGCGATGGGCCACTGGGCGGTGAGCGTGGACGTGACGGTGACGGTTTGCGGGGTCTGCAATCCCTTGGCCGGTTTTTTGCCGCGGCTTCGCATCTGGGCCATCACCATCATTTCGAGTTGCTTCTTCCGCGCCGATTCCGCGTTGGACAGGCTCGGGGTGCTGAAGGAGATCGACTTCTTTTCCGCCTTGAGGGTTTCCAACTGGGCCGTGACGGCCTCCTGGCGTTCCTTCATTTTTTCCAGGGCCTCTTTCAAGTTCTTGCCCTTGGCCGTCAGGTCGAGGTAGAGCCGCAACTGGGTGGGGCTGCGCTGGATGGTGGACGTGCCCATGGCGCTGATGGCGTGCCCCTGGGCCCCTTGCATGGCGGCCATGTCGAAGCTCCGCCCGAATTGGCCCCAGCCTGCCGCCGGCCAGAGCGCCGCCGTCAACAACACCCCCATGCAAACTCGTTTTCCCTGAACCGTCATGACAGGTTTCTCCTTCGCGTTAGAACTTAATTCTTGATCAGAGCCCCAACTGCGACGTGCCCAGCTTGTCGCGGATTTCCTTGCGCAACTTGAGGATCTCCGGCCCGCTCATGATGCGAATCGTCCAGTAGAACTCGCTGACCTCGTACTCCTGGAGCTTGCCGTAGATCTGCCGCAAGATGGGAACGTACTTCGGATCGTCCAGCACGGCGATCGCCTGGTACATCATCTTGTTCCACTCGTCATAACGCCCCTCATGTTGCCGCCAGTAATTCAACAGCGGCTCCATGCCTTCGGGCTCGCCCAGCAGGGCCAGCAAGTAGCCGGCGCAGGCGGCCGTCTCGGGGTCCGCGTCGCCGACCAGCGGGCGGACATCCTCGACCGTGACGCCCGCGGGCGGCTTGGGAACGATGGGCGTCCCGCTGGTCCTCCCATAGCTGACGTTCAAATTCATGCTGTTGATCACGTCGTAGAGGTAGATGCCGTTGGGCAGGGAGGCCAGCTCGCTGGGGCCCTGCACCAGGTAGCGGATGGCGATCTTCTTCCGCGCGGCGTCGGTCCCCTTCAGCTCGGCCACCGCGAGCTTCCGCGACTCCTTGGCGGGTTGCGTGAGGAACTGGATGCGGAAGGCGTTGGTCCGCAGCGCGGCACTGAGCTTGGGGTCGCCGGCCATTGCGGCGGCGCGCGCGGCCGCCTGGTCCGGGGCGGCGGTCGCCAGCAGCGTCAGGGCCACCAGGCGCTGCCAGTCGCTGCCGGCCGACGTGCGGGGTTTGGCCGCCTCGGCCAGTTCGCGGCGATCGGCCGGCGAAGCGTCATTCGGCGAGTAGTAGCGCTGGCCGAAATACGCCGTCATCAAGGCGTGTCGCAGCGCGCGGGCTTCCTCGGCGTCCACCTTGGGGTCGGCCAGCAGGTCCCACGCTGGGCCCGCCGCCCTGCGGTCCGGCACTTCGCCGAGCGCCATGATCAGCCGCGCCCGCGGCTCCCCGCGGGCAGCCGTCGCCAGCAGGTCTTGGAACACCTTCAACCGTTGCCCCCACGGCAGCCAGGTCAAGACTTCCTCGGCCTCGTGCGTCAGGTTGGGGTTCGCCCGCGCCGTGGCGCAGAGGACCGGCAGCGCGACGGCGCCTTTACCCAGCGGCACCAGCGCGCGGGCGGCAACAATGCGTTCCTTCGCGCTGTCCGCTCGCAGCATCTTCTCCAGCGGTCCGGTCATTTGCGAAGTCCATTTCGGCCTGCCGCGGCCGGCGTAGCATTCTTTTAACCATTGGTCCTGCGGACTGACCTCTTCTTCGGGCTTTGCAGGGGCGGGTTTCTTCCCCTTGCCGTCGGCCTTGGCCTCCTTGGCCCCCTTGGCCGGCTTCTGGTCGCCCGAGGGTTTGGGCTTGGCCGCCTTGGCCGGCTCGGCGGGCTTGGCGGTCGTGGCCGCTTTGGCCGGCTCGACGTGCTTGGCCGGCTTGGCCAACTTGGCGGTCGGGACGGGCCTGGCGGGCTGAATGGTGCCGCCGAGAAACTGCACCACCGACGACAGCAGGCTCCGACTGGGGGCAGGCCTGACGACAACGTCCCCGTCGAACTCGATGACGCCGGAACTTACGTGGACAATCCTGTCGTTGGCACGCTGCCGCGTCGCATCCAACAAATGCAGAAGCGAGGACGCCGCGGCAATGCGGACCTCGCTCTCCTTGTCGTCCAGCGTGGCGGCAAGTTCCGCGGCCACGTCGCTGGGCGCGGCGGTCGAGAGCGCGGAAATTGCCGCCGCCCGCACCCGCGGCTGCGCGTGCTTGCAGAATTTCCGCAAATAGGGGATCGCCTTCTGCCGCATGTTGTTGTGCTCCGCCAGCACGTGCAGCACGTTGGCGGCCAGTTCGGGGCGCTTTTCGGCGACTTTCACCAGCGGCTCGACGGCTGCGGCCAGATCGGCGTTGGAAAGGCCCTCGACCGCCTTGGCCACGACAAACGCATCCTCGTCGTCCAGCAACTGCAACAAGGCCACGTAGGCGGAGACCTGGAGGCTGTCGGCCGGGTCGCCATACCTGTCCTCGTGGAACTTGCCGATGCCGGCCGCCGCCTCCGCCCGCACCTGCCAGCTCGGGTGCTTCAGCAGCGACATGAGGCACTGGAGGGCTTCGTTTCGCTTGGTCGCCCGCAGGAAGTAGATGCCGTGGACGATCAGGTCGGGATCCTTTTCCTGTTTGAGATACTTGACCACGGCGGGGACCATGGCGGCGTCGGGGGTCTCCTCCAATTGCTTCAGCACGGCGGCGCGGACGTTGGGCTCCGGGTCGGCGAGCAATTTGACCAGGGCGGCGGCGGCCGCCTTGCCGCCGATGTGTTGCAGGCCGCGGAGGCTGATCTCGCGCACGAGGGGATCGGGGTCGGCGAACAGCTCCAAGAGCAGCGCCTTGTCCTCGCCGCCGGCGAGCTTGGCGAGTTCCTCGGCGGCCTTGCGGCGCTGCCGCGGATCGCTGTCTCCCAGCCGTTCCAGGCCGCCCGGCCACACCAGCACCAGCGAGTCGGGGGCCGCCAGCCGGTAGCGGAGGATCAACAGCCGCCGGCGGTCTTGATCGGTCGCGGCGTCCTTCAGGCGGGCGTAAACCTCCGGCAGCAGGGCGGCGCCCCATCCCGCCAAGCGCTGGCGGATGGCGTCGGCCTCCGCCTCGTCGGCATGGAGCATCCGCTCGATCTGCCGGCGGGCGGCGGAGAGTTGCTCCGCCGAGAGGTGCTTCGGCGGCGCCATATCGCCGCCAACCTCGCGCTGCGTCCATTTATCCAGCGAGGCGAGGCGTTCGGGGGTGAAGCTCTCCGGACGCCACGGGTCCAGGCCGGCCAGCGGGGCCTTCCAGTGCTCCAGCAACTCCATCGCCGCCAGGCGGGCGGCCAGGCTCCCTTCCCGAAAGGCCTTCAGCACCACCGGCCGCGCCACGCCGGGATAGGGCAGCAGCCGCCGCACGGCTGCCTCTCGCAGCGCCGGGTTCCGCTGCTGGAACTGCTTGACCAGCCGTACCACGTTCATGGCGCTGGGCTCGCCGGTGTCGGACAACACGTCGTCGGCGGCCGCGGTGGCCGCCTCATAATTCTTCTTTAGCCACTGGACCAGCTCGTCGGCCGCGACATAGCCGTCGCGACCCGCCACGTGCTGGCCGTCGGCCGTGCGAATCCGCAGCGCGGGGACGTCGACGACGGCCAGTTCGCTCGCGTCGTCCGCTTGGGCGTCGAGGTCCAGGCGGACAGGCGTCCAGCGGGCCAGCTCCGCCTCGACCGCCGCCGTCTCCAGCTCGCCGGAGAGCTTCCGGCAGGCCGCACACCACTTCGCCGCCACCACGATCAGCAGCGGCTTGCGGTCGGCCAGCGCGCGGCGATATCCTTCGTTCAAGCTCGACGACCAGGAGACCGGCTCGGCGGTCGCCTTGGCCGCCGCTGTTCCCGCCTTGGCCCCGGCCTTGCTCGGGGCGGCCGGTTTCTTCGCCCCGCTGCCGCCGGTCTCCGCGGCGGCCGCGCGGCATGCGAGCATCACGCCGCACGCCGCCACCAGGGCCCATCGTAGGATCGCGGTGAACTTCATGGGTTATCCTTGCTCTGACGGACAGCGACGGAGCCAGCGGCTTTTTGAGCCGGCTGCTCTCCGTGGGCAATCTTGTGCCAGTAGTTGTCGAAAGCGAACCGCGGGCTGTTTTCGCGGTCGTGGCAGCCCGTGCAGTAGTTCTTGGCCTGGGTGTAATGAGCGGTGCGGACGGCCGGCTCCGCCGCGTGCCCCTGGGAGGGTCCGTGGCAGCTTTCGCAGCCCACCTCATGGCGGGCGGCGCCGCGACGCGCCGAGGCGAACCCGCCGGGCAGCCCGTAGCCGGTCGTATGGCAGCGCTGGCACTCCGGATCGACGTGGGCCCCCTTCTCCTCGAGCGCTTTCCAGGCGGCGGCATGGGAGGATTTCCGCCATACCCGGTAGTCGGCCTCGTGGCACTTCCGACAGGCGGCCGTTCCGGCCACCGCATACCCCTTGGGCAAATTGACCGGCGCCGGCTCCGCGAAGGCCGTCTGCTGCGGCGTGAAATCGTCGCGGGCCAACTCCGCGCGGAAGTCTCCGATATTGGCCTCCTGCCGGGCATCGTCGCTGAATTGCCCGTTGAGCTCGACGATGCTCCCCGTCCAGCGATTGGCCGAGCCGGGCGCCGGGGCATCGAGCCGGGCGACAAACTTGCCCTTGTTCGTGGCCGAGCACAGCAGCGTGGGACCCAGAAGCCTCGGGCCCAGCGGCTGCGCGGTCGGCCCGCCGGCCACCACGTCGGCCTCGGGCAGGGCCTCGGCCAGTTGCCGCAGCTCGTCCTCGGGCAGGTAGGCCAGGACGATGGCCGCGTCGAACTTTCCCTTCGCGCCGCCGAGCGCTTCCAGCACCGCCTGGCGGGGCGGAAGCACCTGGAAATCGGCCGTCGCGTAACGCTCGCCCAGCACGCCGACCAGGGCCACGCGCCGCCCTGCGGCGGCGACGATCCGCAGCGGCGCGGCCACCAGCCGCCCGGAACCGTCGCACACGTTGGCCGAGAGCAACGGCACGGCGAGTTTCGCGGCCAGCCGGCGCAACGTGGCGGGGCCGAAGCGGGCCTCCGCGGCGCCGACGTTGTGCGCCGCAACGCCCATCAGCGCCTCGCCGCGAAGAATCGCTTCCAGCTTGGCCAGGTCATAGGGCGAGGTGCCGTGCACCGCGCCGCCGACGTCGACCACCACGACCTCGGCCTGCCGGCGAAGCCCCTCGACGTAGGTGGCGCGGCGGGGCAGGCCGCCCGACTGGTTCGAGACGCAACCGCACGGCGCGATCCATCCGGCCGTATCGCCGCTGACGACGACGATCAGCGGCCGGACCGAGCCGCTGGGGCGGCAGCCCACCAGCACCGCGCACGCCAGCGCGCCCAGCAGCGAGAACATCAGTTCGTAGGAACCGGCTCCGATCATCTTTCGCTTCAGTGCGTCAGGGCATAAGCCAGGATATTCACGTTGATTTCGATGGCATTTTCCAGCTCGCTGCCGCCGCAACAGCAGCAGCCGGTGGTGTGCGGGGTGTCGTTCAGGCCATCCTGCGAGTAGACCACTCCCAGCCGGCCGCCGATGCTGACCCCCACCAGGGGCCGCGGGCTGCGCAGGTCCTTGATGTCGTAGACCATGTGGAAGACGGGGTGGCTGAGGTCGAGGATTTGCAGGGGGTGGCTGGGAAAGACCGTGGCCATCTCGCGGCGAAACGCCCGGTCCCAATCCGGCGACGAGCAGCTTGCCGAGGCCAAGAGGAAGCCGCCCCGCTCGATGTACCGCCGCAGGTTCTCCCGCTCGGCGTCGGACAACTGGAAATCGCCCTCGCCGGTCATGATGACCAGGGGGAAGTCGTACATGGCTTCGCTGGACAGCTTGACGGCATGGAAGCGACGGCTCGTCGAGATCGAGGTTTCTTTCTCGGCCTTGATGAGGAAGTGATCGGAGAAGCAGTGACTGCTCTTCGTGCCGGCGTAGACCAGGTTTGCCACCTGGACGATGCCGTCGGGCTCGCCGCCCGCTTGCCGAGCCTCCGGCGCGGCCCCGGCCAGCGCCGCCAGCAGCAGCGTGGCCGCGGCGCCGGGGAGGAAATAGCGGACGAGGAAGGAGGGATTAGCGGCACGTATCGATCGGTTCGTCATCATTGTGTTCCTTCGGAAGGTAGAAGTTAGGAGTTAGGAGTTAGAATCGCAGAGCGGAGCGTGTTCAACGTCTTCTAGCTTCTAACTTCTAACTCCTATCTTCTAACTCCTCTCTCCTCCATCACTTTCCTGATTCCTCGGTTTCCTCGGCGACGCGCTGGAAATATTGCCCCACCTGGCGGCGATAACGGACCGGGGCGGCGCCCTCGCCGGCGCCCGTGGCGGCGCCGGGGGAATACATCTCGTCGGGCCTCGCCTCGTCGGGATTCTCGCCGTGCGGCCGACCCTGCGGCCCTGCCAGGCGATCGGCTCCGCCCCCGTGGGAGTCGCCGTACTCGCCGGCGTAGCCGAAGGTGTCGGGCAGTCCGCCGTAGAGGCCGACCATGCCGTATCCGCCCATCATGCCGTTGCCGCCCATGCCCGATCCCATCATCTGGCCCAAGACTTGGGCAATCGTGTCGCCCAGCCCGTTGCACAGAATGGGCTGGAACCTCAGCCCTTTGAGGGCGCAATCGCTCATGCCTCCTTCGCCCCCGCAGCGCTTGATGAACTTGGCGAGGATGTCGGCGGCCTCCTTGGCCTTCTGGTGGCCGCGGGTAGGGGCGAAATCGGCCAAGGCCGTCTCCGCCGCGGCCATCGCCTCCGCCGCCCCGCTGGCCCGCACGTCCTTGACGAACTTCTGCGCCGTCTCGCGCAGCGTTTTCAACTCCGGCTTGTCGGGCAGCTTCTCGCTGTGCTCCTGGATGTCGTCCAGCAGCTTGCCCAGGGCCTCGCGGATCTGCCCTTGCTCCTGCTCCAGGTCGCGCATGCGGGCCTTCAGCGCGGGGTTGTCCTTGCCTTCCTTGCCCTTGAGCGACGCCAGCCGCTCGGCCAGGTCGCGCTGCCAGAGGGCCAACTGCACGAACCGCTGCTGGTCGGCCAGCAGCGGAAGGATCGCCTCGAGAAGTTCCAGCGGCTCGGTCGCCCCCTGGGCGAACGACCGGCGGCCGGCGGCGAGCCGCTTGGCCATCGCGTCCAGCTTGCCGCCGAGCTTCTTGTTGATCATCTCCCGCTCGCGCTGGAGTTTCTCCAGGGCGTCGGCCATCTCATCGGTCATCTTGGCCAGCGTGAGCAATTGCGGCGAAAGGTACTTGTCCAGATCGAAGGCCGTCAGGTGGCCGGCCGATTTGCGGATCTCGCCGGCTTCGTGGCGCATCAACCGCTGGAGCCGTCCCAACTCCTGGCGGGTGCCTTCAGACACCTTGTCGCCGGGCGGCAGGCTTTTCAGCTTCTTCCGCAGGCCCTCGGCCTTTTCCGCCAGCGCCTCCATCCGCCGCCGCGCCGCGTAGTATTTCGAGAGCATGGCCTGGACGCCTTCCCTGGCGCGGACCATTTTCTCGAAGTCCTCCTGGCTGATGATGCGGACCGTGACCACCGAGCTTTCGGCCCCCTTGGCGCCGTCCGGATCGTTGTCCTCGACGCGGCCGAAAAGCTTGATGACGTCACCGGGCGACAAGCCGTAGCGCTCCAGCGGCAGGCGGACCGTCGCGTCCAGCCGCCGCGGCGGCCGCGGCGGCAGCGGCAGGTCGGACGGCAGCGACCGCGAGTCGTTCAGGCTGCGGAAGAGTTGCAGCCGCGAGATGCCGCAATCATCCTCGGCGGCGAGCGTCACGGGCAGGGCCGCGGTGGGCGTGGCCAACGACATCGGCCGCGGCTGGATGATCCGCACGAAGGGCCGCTCATCGGCCAGCAGGACGACATTGCCCGAAAACGTCTGCTGCGACGGCTGCCCGGCCTCGTCGATCACGCGGCATTCGAACTTCCCGTCGCCGGCGATGGCGAACTGGCCGACGACCTCCTGGCCGCCCGGCTCGACGGGCTTCATCGGCAAGGCAGCGGGCTTGCCGGAGCCGCTCAGGGCGATGCTGCCCCCGCTCAGAGGCCGGTTGCTGCGGAGGAAAATCTGCACGCTGGTGCCGCGAAGGCCGCTGACGCCTTCCTTGGGCATCGGCCCTTCATAGGCGGCCCGGTTGGCGTACGCGGGCGGTGCAATCCGCAGCCGGGCGGCCTCGATCAGCGGCACGGTCACAACGTCGATGCGGAACCTGGTGCTGCGGGCACGATAGGCGCGGACGAAATAGTCGGCCGGCTCGACCACCTTGGCCAGCACCGCCCGCCAAACCCCGTTCGCCTCGGGGAACATCGGCAGCGGCGGCTCGCGGCCGTGGGCCGATTCGAGGACCAGTTCCAATTGTTCCACCGGCGCGCCGCTGACGGTGGCGCGGATCTCCAATTCGCTGCCGTAGGGGACCTTGACGTTGCCGGGCTCGATCTTGAAGCTGCTGAGCGAGAAGGGGGGGATATCGGCCCACGGCCGCAGGAAGCGGTTCCATTGCGTCGAGGTCAGCCCCGGCAGGGAGACCGCGGCCACGGCGACCGCGGCCCAGACGAGGCCCAGCGCGGCCAGCGAGCGGCCCAACGGGCGCACCGGGGCTACCTTGGCCCGCGGGACCGCTGCGGCGGACGCGGCCGCATCGGCCACGGCCAGGCCCGCCAAGGCGGCGCTCAGCGGCGCCGGCGCCACGCCGCGGAGTCCGTAGCGCCCCAGGGCAAGTTCCCAGCCGGTAAGGATGCGGCCGCCGCGTTGTCCCACGCGATCCAGCGCGCGGGCCACTGCCGCGTCGGCGGCGCCGCGGACGGTCATGGCCGCCGCCGCGGCCAACAGCGCCGCGCCGCAGGCCCCGGCCGCCCAGAGGGTGGCGATCCGCCACTGGGGCGAAAACTCCCAGAGCAGGTCCAGCCAGGCGCCGAGCAGTATGAAGATCGTCGCCGCGGCCAATCCCCATACCGCCGCCGCCGACAGGCCGATGTTCAACAGCCGGCGGCGAACGCGGCGAAGTTGCGTGCGGAGCGAGACCATGATGCGTTACCTCATACCAGTCCGGACCGGCGGCGCAGCCCCCAGGCGGCGCCCCAGATCGCAAAAGCCCCCACCAGCACCCACCAGCGGTCCCAGGCCATGGTTTGCGCGGTGCGCTCGGGCCGGGTGCGGCTGAGGTGTTGCTCGAACTGCTGCGCCAGCAGGCGGGGGTCGGCGGTGTCCAGGACCGCGCCGCCGCTTGCGTCGGCAATCAGCTTCATCAGGTTCGGCTCCGCGCAGATATCGAGGCGCTCCGTCAGGTTTCCGCGGACGTCGAACGGCGCCGCGCCCGACGGGTCGCTCTTGTCCAGTCCCGCCACGCGGAGCACGTAGCGCCCCTCGGGCAGCCGTCCCAGGCCGACGCAAAACTGGCCGGGATAGTTGCCGCGGGGCACGCAGCGGAACGTCCGCGGCGGCCCTGGTGGCCCGCCCGTCAGCTCCACCTCGGGCGCCTCGCCCGACCAGTCGCGGACCAGCAGCGTCGCGGTGGCGTTTTCATCGGTGTTGAAGCTCAGCGTGTCGGCGCGGAGCGATAATTTCTGCGAGGGCAACAGGCCCACGTTGGCCACGAGCCAGCGGACGAGGCTCCGCCACAGCGAGCCGTAGATTTCTTCCTGCCGCTGGTGTTCAGGCGGGAGGAAGGCCCAGCGCCACATGCCGGCGCCCTCGACGACGACCACCCGGCCGTTGCCCACCGGCTGATAGGCCATCACCGGGTCGGCCTGGCCCGCGCTGCCGGCGGCGCCCGTGGCCAGGACCACGGCCAGCGCCTTGGCGGCCTCCGGCCGCGTGCTGGTGGCCAGCGACGGCAGGTCGGCCAGTTGATTCTTCTCGTTGCCGGCGGCGGGCAGCCATCGCAACGCCTGGCCGGCGCCGGTCAACTGCATGTGGAATCGCGACTCGGGCGTGGGCGCCCAGCGCATGGGCATCAACTCTCCCAGCCGCTGGCTGATCTGCGACGCCGGCGGACCGCGGAAGCAGACCAGCGACCCCTCGCCTTCCGCCAGCCATTTCCGCAGGTTGGCCAGGGCCTCGTCGGTGAGGAAGATTTCCGCGTTGCGGCCGAGAATGACGATCTGGTAAGAGGCCAGGGCGGTGGCGTCGGAGAGGAATTTCCCGGCGTCCGTCTCGATGGTCCACTGTTCGCGATCGACCGTGGGGGCGGACCCCGGTTTCGCGAGCGGCCCGGAACCTTTGTCCTTTTTTCCCTTGGCAGCGGGACTCGCGGCCGCCGATTTCTCCCCCGCCCCCGCCTGGCGCGGGATTTGTCGCTCCAGCAGCCGCCCCTCGGCCAATTGCACCACGCTGGTCAACTCGACCGACGGATCGGCCGACAACGTGCGCACCAGGAACTTCGTGTCCCAATACGGCTTGCCCTCCAGCAACAGCACTCGGACCGGCTGGTCCACGACGCGCAACAGCATCGGCGCGGTGTTATTCACCGTGGTCGCTTCCCCCGGCAGGGCGTCGGCGCGGACTTCATAGCGATAGAGCCCGGCGGTCTTGTGCGACACGGTGAAGACCTCCTCGACGGTATCGTCGGCCTTGAGGCGGGCGTCGCGCTTCTCCACGCACTTATCGTCCAGCAGCAGCGCGACCGTGGTCTTGGCCGCCAGCGACCCGCGCTGCCGCAGGCTGACGACCACCGGCACGCGCTGGCCGACGAAGGCCAGCTCCTGGGGCTGCTGGATGGTCACGTCGAGGTCGTTGACCGTGGCCGAGCCGCCGATCGTCCTGGCATAGACCGGCGCGGCCATCGCCTTGGCCTTGGCAGCGCTCTGCCGGAGGCGCTCGACGCTGCCGGCGTTGTGGATGCCGTCGCTCAGCAGCAGCAGCGCCTGGCCCTGCGGGCGGTCCTCTTCGAGGGCATCTTGCACGGCGGCGGCCAAGTCGGTGGCCGGCCCGTCCGGCTCCTGCCGGGAAAGCGTCTCCAGCGAGGCCGGCGCCGAGGTGTCGGCGAACGCGCGGATACGGACCTCATAGCGGGCCTTGAGCTCGCCCGCGGCGGCAGCGGCGCAGGCCAGCGCGGCCCGATAGCGGGATTGGCCATTGCCGGCGTCCCGCGTGGCCATGCTGGCTGAGCGGTCGACGAGGATCGTCAGCAGCGGCTTGCCCGGCGGCGGCGGAATCCGCTCCAGCCAGGTGGGATTGAGCAGGACCACCAGCGGCACGGCGGCGGCCAGGGCCATCAGCGTCACCACGGCCCACCACCTGCGGGCCGGCAAGCGGCGGCGCCCGGCGGCGGCGTACCAGGCCAGCAGCGCCGCGGCGGCCAGCGCCAGGGGCACCCACAAGGCCAGCGGAACGCAGGGATCGAAGGTGATGCGCGTCATAGCCCCTCACGTGCGGAAGAACAACAAGGCGGAAATCTCTCCCAGGACACATACGACACAGGCCACGGCAAACCATTTCCAGAAGTCATCGCGGCGCTGGTCCTCGTCGGCGGCGCCGTGATAGACCACCGCGCGTCCGGCGGCCAGCCGGCTGGTCAGCACCTCGGGCGGCAGCACATCGAGCTGGCTCTCCTCGGGAGGGATGGTGACGGCCAGGGCGAACACCGGCGTGCTGCCGCGCTGGACGCGGTAGACGCCCGGCGGGCCCGGCGACGACCACCGCCACACCGCGCCCACGGCCTCGTCGACCAACTCGCCGTAGCGGCCGGGGGCGGTTTCGGTCCCGGCCTCTCCCGGCCCGCGCACTTCCAGGCCGGCCGCCGCGCCGGCCTCGGGCGGCAGGTGGACCACCAACGGCTCGCCGCAATAGGCCGCCTCCGTCGCCCGGCCCCGATCGAGCATCTGCCCAACCAATTCCGTCAACATCGGCAGGAACGCCGAGGTCCTGGGCAGGTTCGATGCGCCGAGGTCGGCGTTGAGCACGGCCAGGACGCCGGCGTCGGACGCGCAGAGCACGATGCCGGCCGAGCCGTCGTTGTAGGCGGCCAGCACGTCGGCGTCCACGCCGGTGCCGAGGCGGCGGGAGCTCAGCCCGCCGGTGAAGCGGAGCCGGCCCATTACCGACGTCAGGCTGTCGCCGAACACGCCCAGCGGCGCACTGTCGCGGCGCGCCGCGGTATAAAACAGGTCGCGTCGCGCCTGGCCGGCGGGAGGGGGAGTAAACTCGACCGGCATCTGCAAGCCGCTGCCGGCCGCCTCGCCCAGGCGCTTGAGGTTGGTGGCGTCGATCAGCTCGGCGGCCACGTAGAGGATCGGCCGCCCGCGATGGAGCAGCGCGGCCAGGAGCTTGACCGTCTCGTCGGTCAGCTTGCCGGGATGATCCAACACGATTAAATCGCCCGCGGCGACGGCCGCCTGGTCCAGCGCGGCGGGGTCCATGCGGACGATGCGCGGCGCGGGAAGCTCGCCGCCCGCACGTGAGCCCTTCGCCGGCGATTGGTCATACGTCGTGCGCTTGCTCCTGGCCGTCGGCGCCAAGGCGCATTCGAGGAACAGGCTGGAAGTGGCCTTTCGCCCCTGCGCCTGACGGGTCAGCAAGACATAGGTCGGCTGCGGCCGGACGCAGAGCACGAAGGGATAGACGTTGTCGGCGGCCAGGGCGTCGTCGACTCCCACCAGCCGGGCCTCGCCCGCGAGCCAGCCGGGCCGGCCGCCGCCGAGTTCCTCGGTCAGCGTGGTCGAGCGGCCCGGCGGACATGTGCCCGTCAACCGCCAGGTCGAATTGCCGACGGCCGCCTCGACGGTGACCTTGCGCGCGGTGGGCGTATAGTTGCCCACGTCGACGTCCAGTTGCGTGCCGCCCTGGGAGCCAGCCGCATGGCCCTGGGCGCGCAGGATCCCCACGTTCGCCAGCGGCTGCGCCGGGGCGGTCGATTCGAGCTGGATCCGCGTGTCGGCGGGCAGCGGCGCGAAGTCGGCCTTGGCCCACGAGGAGCGGAGGAAATTGCTGACCACCACCAGCTCCCGCCGGCGATGATCGGCCGGGGAAGCGGGGGCCAACATGCGGGCGGCCAGGTCCAAGGCCCGATTGACATCCAACCGTTGCGGCAAGGCGCGGCAGTGCGCCAGCTCGTCGCGCAGGGCGTCGAAGTTCGTCGACGGCACCTCGAACACGCCCTGCGGCCGCGCGCCGGCGAGAATCAGGTTGGCCGCCAGCCCGGGCCGATAGCGGAGCCAGCGGGCGGCGATGGTGCGGGCCCGCTCGATCTGCTCGACGGCCCCCTCGCGGGCCGCCATGCTCTGGCTGACGTCCAGCAGCACCACCCGCACGGCGTCGCTGCCGCCGAGATCGGAGACCTGGAGCCGCTGCCCCCATTGCGGCCGTGCCAGGGCCAGGGCGATCAGCAACACGGCCAGCGTCCGCAGGATCAGCAGCAGCGCGTCGCGCAAGCGGTGCCAGCTTCGCCGCTGGCGAATGGCCTCGCGGACGAAGCGCAACGTGGAGAGCGGATAGCGCGTGGGCCGGGGGCGCGTCAGCCAATGAATCAGCAGCGGTCCCGCCGCTGCCGCCACACCGATCCAGATCGCCCAGGGATGCAGAAATGTCATGGTAGTGCAAAGAATTCGGGAGTTAGGAGTTAGGAGTTAGAATGACGGACGGACCGGCCATCGCCGCTTCTAACTTCTAACTTCTAACTCCTAACTTCTAACTCCTTCTCCTACCCGGCCCGCTCCACCAGGAACCCTCCCAACGTCTGTAAATAAGGAATCGCCGTCGACACGCGGCGATACTCGCAGCCGCCGGCCAGGACCAACTGGCGCACCATCGCCAGGTGGGCGGCGAAGCGCTCCTGGTAGGCGGCGCGGATCTCGGCCGGCGAACAATTCACCCGCCCGTCGTTCTCCATGCCCTCGAAGCGGAAGGCGATGCCCTCGGGCAGCCGTTCCTCGTCGGGGTGCACGACGTGGAGGACGACGATATCCCAGCCGCGATGCCGGAAGAGGCGCAGCGCGGCGAACACTTCCTCGACGTCGTCCATGAGAAAATCGCTCATGACCAGCAACACGCCGCGGCGGCGGGAGCGCTCGAAGAGGTCGCGCAGGCCGGCGGCCATCGTGGGGCTGGGCCGGGGCTCGATGCCCTCGATCAATTGCTGCAGGTGTTCGACGTGCGAGGTGGTGGCCCCCGGGCCCAGCCACTCCCGCAGCGTGCCGTTGAGCACCGCCAGGCCCACGTGGTCCTGGCTGCGGCTGATCACGTGGGACAGGGCCGTGGCCAGGTATTGGACGTACTGGAGCTTCGACCCGGCCGTGTCCCGGCGGCCGGCGGCGCCGAAGCGCATCGAGCCGCTGGCGTCGATCACCAGCGTGCAGATGAGGTTGGTTTCCTCTTCGTGGATGCGGACGAAGGCCTTGCCGGTGCGGGCCAGGACCTTCCAATCCAGCCGCCGCAGGTCTTCGCCGCCGCTGTACTCGCGGAAGTCGACGAACTCGCCCGCCCCGCCCAATTGCCGCGAGGCGTGGTAGCCCATGAAGGCCCCCTCCACGCGCCGCCGCGTGGTGAAGCGCATGTGCTCCAGCGCGGACAGCGCACGCAGGTCGAGAAACCGGCTGGTCACTCGCGTGCTCATACCGCCACTTCCTTGAGGAGCCGGTCGACGACGTCGGACGAGGTGACCGAGTCGCCCACCGCCCGGTGATTCACGATGATCCGGTGGCGGAGGATCGGCAGGGCCATGGCGCGGATGTCCTCGGCGATGGGGGCGGTGCGGCCCAGCAGCAACGCGCGGGCCTTGGCCGCCAGCACGAGGTTCTGCGAGCCGCGGGGGCCGGCCCCCCAGGCCACGTAATCGCGGACGAACTTGCCGCTCCGCGGGTCCTCCGGCCGGCTCATGCCGCACAGCCGCACCGCGTAGGCCGCCACGTTATTGGCCGCCGGCACCGCCAACACCAGGTCGCGAAGCTGCAAAAACTCCTCGCGATCCAGCGAGGCCTCCGGCAGCTTCGGCATCCCCGCCGTCGTCCGCAGCACGATCTCTTCCTCCTGCTCGGGCGTGGGATAGCTGATGCGGATCTCCATCATGAAGCGGTCCAACTGGGCCTCGGGCAGCGGGTAGGTGCCTTCCTGCTCGATGGGATTCTGGGTGGCGGCCACGAAGAACGGCTCTTCCAGCGGATACGTCTTCCCGCCCACCGTGACGTGCTGCTCGGCCATCGCCTCCAGCAGGGCCGACTGGGTCTTCGGCGCCGCGCGGTTGATCTCGTCGGCCAGCACGAGGTTGGCGAACACCGGACCGGGCCGGAAGGCCATCGTCGGTCCCGCGCCGTCCTCGCCCCGGCTGAGCAGCTCATAGCCGGTGACGTCGGCGGGCATGAGGTCGGGGGTGAACTGGATGCGGCCGTATTTCCAGCGGAACGCCGCCGCCAGGGCCTTGACCATCAGCGTCTTGGCCAGTCCCGGCACGCCGACGACCAAGGCGTGCGAGCCGGTCAAGGCACAAACCAGGAGCTGGTCGATCACGTCGTCCTGGCCGACGACGACTTCGTGCAAGGCCGTGCGGATGGCCCGCACGCGATCCGCGAATGCGCCGACCTGTTGCCGGCCCGAATCCACTTCGCTGGCAGTGATTGCCATGTGCTTCTCCCCCCGTGCATTTCGTAGGAACGGACTTCGGTAGTAGTTTTTGTCGTGGAAGGTGGCAAACCGGTCCGATCCGCCACCACTGGCTGCTAGGATAACACCCCCTGGAGCCCCCGTCAAGAAACCGGCGGCGCTGTCCCGAGAAAAAGACCGGCAGGCAATGGATCGCTGCGGGGGGGGCCGGGGCGGCAAAAATTGCGCTGCGGGGGGGGGTGGCCGGCGGCGGCCGGCCGTCACATCAACTCGGCGCTCTGCTTGCCCTTCTCGCGCCACCATTTGAGCCATTGCTGCTTGTCGGCGCCGAAGGTTTCGCCGGTAATTTGTTGGAGGGATCGTGCGATGCGGTTGCGGTAGCTCTCGGGCGTTTCGTACTCTCCCTTGCCCTCGTAATGCTTCTTGAAATCCGCGTCGAAGCACTCGATTAGCCCCTCGACGGCCGCCTTGTACTTGAACTGGCCCAGGCTGTCGATCGCCATGCCGATCAGATACGAACGGAACTCGTTCTTCTCGTCCGGCGGATAGCTGCTCTCTGTTTTGACGGCTTTCACGAGGTACGGGATCGCCTTTGCGTCCTGTCGGTGTCCGAGGCGAATGGCCACTTCGGCCCGTTGAAAGGCCGTGAAGGAGTTGTCGCCGAGCATTTCCCCCAGGCGGACGGCGCCGTTCTCCTTATCGAACCCGGCTAGCGCGACCCTGGCATTGTAGAACCGCTCCTGCGCGAGATCGGGATAAACATCCTTTCCCTCCCGGATGAACTTGCCTCGTGTCGAAACAAGTTTTTCCAGGACCGGCACGACGCGGGGATCGCCGATTTCGCCGAGGTCGTCAATAATTTCCGGAAACTCAATGTAGCGCAGCAGCAGGGGCACGGCTTCACGGGCCTTCAGTTTGGCCAGCGCATACGCCAGCCTGGAGAGCTCGTCCGCCGTGCCGGGCCCTGTTTGGCGCCCCGCCGCCTTGCCGGCGGCGTCGGCCAGATCGATCAGGCAGGGGATGGCCCGTTTGTCGCCCATCTCGCCCAGCAGCACTGCCGTATCGGAGCCGGAAAGTCCCTTCTTGAGCCGTTGGATGAGCAGCGGCACGGCCTGGCGGCATCCCGATTCGCAGAGGCCGCGCTCCAAACCGTCGACCCCGTATGTGGCCACCGTAAACGAGGTCCCGTTTCCCCCGCCCGCCGCGTTGAGCCCCGTCACCAGGCGATCATCGGCCAGGACTGCCATGGAAAGTTCCACGACCCATGCGGGCGGCTGGCCGCAGGGATAGGAAAACAAGCCAAACAATTGCTCCAGGGCGTCATTGACGTTGATGCGGGTGCGATAGTCGCTGTCTTTCATCGTTTTCAGGAGGAACAAAGCGGCCTCTTCGCTGCCGGCGCGGGCCGCCGGCACGGCCAGAAACAACTTCACGGGCAAGCGTTTCTCGGCCCGCATGCGGCGCTCAAATTCCTTGCGCACGCCCGGCGGATCGTAGTACGCCAGCAGTTCGAACAGCTCCCGGTTCGAGAAGCACAAAATGTCGACCGTCGATGCCTGACCGCTCCAATTGCTCCCTATGCAGGCGTTCGTTAAACTCGGGAAGGCGTTCGTTAAACTCGGGAAATGCTCGGGCATCGGCGACGCGCCGACCAGCGCCTCCGACTGGGCCAGCGTCAACGATTCAGGGCGCGGGGGTGTTTCGAGCACGCCGGTCCATTGTCCGGGTCCGCCTGTCGCAGGCCGCCGGAGGACAATCTTGAACTCCTTCGGCTGCCCGTTGTCTTGCTTGTCCTCCTCTGCGTAGACGCAAGCGAGGCAGTGCTCTCCGGGCCGGAGCGTCACCAGCGGGCGATCTGCCAGCGGTCCCTCAGTGTCCCCCCAGCGGTGCGTAGAACTTTGGTCCTTGTCGGGCGCGGCTGGCGCGCAATACAGATCGTCCGCCCACGCCGCCCTTCGCCACGGCCCGGCGCCCTGCCGCACGTAGACCTCAAACGGCTGCGCCGCCTTCTGGTCTCTCGGGTTGCCGGTGGGGACCACCAGCGGCCGTTGCGACGTATTCTTGAGCCGAACGACGGCGCAATAGATGCCGCCGGCTTCGATGCGCGCGGCCAGCCCGCCGACCGGCTCAGACCAGGCAAGCAGACGCTGCACGTCGGCGGGCAGCGGCTTGTTCTCGACGGGTTTCGGCCGGATCGTCTCGTGGATCACCCGCTTCAGCCGCTCTTCATTGCCCTTGGCCCCCAGGGCGGGCAGGCTGCCGTTGAACTCCGCGATCGTCGGCTGCTGCGGCTCTTTCCCGATGACCAATTTGCGACCAACAACGAGCCTGTCGCCCAAACTGTCGAGCAGCTTGTCGTGGGCGTCGTCCTCGACCTGCACGGCTTGGGACAGAAGAAGCACCACTCCGACCGCGGCAAAGCGAAAGTTCGCCAGCATAATCGTAGCTCCTTTCGACCTCCGGGCGCGGCCGCCAGGGCAAAGAAGGCAAATCCCCATTCTGGGAAGGAATTGGTAGATTCCCGGCAGGGCAGGATTGGCGAGACGAGGCGGCGCCGGGTTCGCCGCATCACCTGACTCAGCAAGTTAGTTGCCGACCGCAGGTCTTTTCTTGCGATAAAGATCATGCGGCAGGGGTGGAGTCCGACACCCGGCGTAAAACGTCACTGGCCGGGAACTTTTCGCGACTTCGGGTCGTCAAAGACTCTTGGGACGACAGCGGCAAACCGAAGTGATCCCCACATGGGGGACTGTCGTCCAGGGATCCTTACCACCGCAAGGGGACCGTGCCATGTTGACTGGCGTCAGATTGAATGGTGGCGTGCTGAAGGAGCGCAAGATGGGCCGCGCGATCGTTTTGAGGCGATGGTTTTTCTTGCCCGTGGCCGTAGCGGCCGCGGTCATCGGCCTCTGGAGCTCGACGGGGGAAAACGCCGCCCAGCAGGCGGCCAACTTGCCCAGGGGGGACGCGGTTGCCGGCCCGATTGGCGATGCGCAGCGGCAGGCGGTGGCACGGCAGGTGGGGGCCGCTTTCGACCAGGCAGTCGAGGAGCACGCGGCCGCGACGCAGGCGTTGGCCTGGCTCAAGCCCGGGGAAGGGGCGGTGTACCAATCGTTCGCAGAACCGGTTCCCCAGCACCATCCGTTTCGTTACTGGTCGCTCGGGCGGCTGCAGCCGATGTTGCTCGAATCCCCAACCCTGGAGAACCTTGTGAAGAAGCTGACCGCCGCCGGCGGGAAAGACGAGATTGCCGATTACCTCCATTTCGCCCAGCGCTATCTGAATCACGGCAAGCCGCAGTATCGCGCGGTCGCCTGCGAGTTTGCCGGCCATTTCCCGCTGCAAGTAATCGACGCGGGAATGCTGCCCAGCCTTGGACGGCGACTGAGCGACTCGGCCACCGCCTTCGACGGGGCAACTTTCGGGGCAGCACAGGTTTATACGTAGGCGGTGTCAAAATTGAAATGCAACGAGGTGGAAAACTGGTATAGGTGAAAGCATCACGGGGAGGTTCGATAGGGTGGTTTTCGGAAATAACCCTGTTGAACGGAGTCCCCGTGATGGCACGTCA